>JBLHKE010000267.1:0-9742 GCA_047619485.1 Verrucomicrobiales bacterium
GCTCTGCCTTGGTCTGGTGCTGAGCTCTTGTGGCGGAGGTGACGGTCAGGCCGGTGACGGCAGGCTCTTTGTCGTGGCGACGACTGGGATGGTCGGCGACATGGTACAGGCCATTGGTGGTGATGAGGTAGATGTGAAAGTGCTGATGGGGGCGGGGATTGATCCCCACTCTTACAAGCCGGTGATGAAGGACACGACGGCGATGGCGCGGGCGAAAATCGTCTTTTACTCCGGCTTGCTGTTGGAGGGAAAGATGGAGAGCAACTGGCAGTCGCACAGCTCCAAGTCACACGCGGTCGCCAGCGTCTTGCCGGAGGAGCGACTAAAGGGTGATGAGCATCATCCCGATCCGCACGTCTGGGGGGATGTCGAACTCTGGGCGATGGGGATCGATGGGGTCGTTGGTGCATTTGTGAAGCATGATCCAGATGGCGCTGAGGGCTATCTGGCGCGTGGCGAGGCATATCGGGAGCGCCTAGCTGAATTGCACCAGTGGGCGCTCGAGCGCGCCAAGGGCGTGCCCGAGTCTAGTCGGGTGATGGTGACGAGCCATGATGCGTTCGAATATTTTGGTGCCGCCTACGGTTTCGAAGTGTTCGGGCTACTGGGGATTTCGACGGTCGGTAGTCACGGCGCGCGTGATCGAGCGGCGCTTGGCGAGATTATCAAGGCGCGCAACGTGAAGATGATTTTTCCAGAGAGCAGTGTGAACCCAACCTCGATCCAGAGCGTCGCTGAGGACACTGGGGTTGCTGTTTCGAAGATCGAGTTGTTCTCGGATGCGATGGGCGTGCTAGGAAAAATGGAGGAGGTCAATGGCGAGAGCTATGACTTGGGAACCTACGAGGGAATGATCAAACACAACATGAACGCCCTCGTGGAGGGATTGAAGTAGCTCGATGGTAAACAACGACATCCCAGGTGGCGTCCCGGCGCTCGAGGCGCACGATCTTACTGTCGCCTATCACAAGCGTGCCGTCCTGTATGGGATCGACATCGCCGTGCCAGAGGGGAATCTTGTCGGGATTATCGGGCCGAACGGCGCGGGCAAATCGACTCTGATCAAAGCGATCATGGGGATCATCCCGAAGGCGAGTGGTTGGGTCAAAGTGTTTGGTGAGGATTTTGACGAGAACCCGAATCGCATCGGCTACGTCCCGCAGCGCGAGTCGGTCGACTGGGACTTCCCGGTGAACGTCATGGATGTGGTGCTGATGGGGCGCTATGGGAAGCTTGGGCTGTTTAAGCGCCCGAGTAAACTCGATCGGGACAAGGCTTGCGAGTGCCTCGAACAGGTCGGGATGTTGCCATTCGCCAACCGGCAGATCGCCAACCTCAGTGGCGGACAGCAACAGCGGGTGTTCCTCGCGCGTGCGTTGGCCCAGGAGAGCGACCTCTACCTGATGGACGAACCATTCGCTGGCGTAGACGCGGCGACTGAGGCCGCCATTGTGACCCTGCTGCAGGAGTTGCGCGCACGCGGCAAGACGGTGCTGGTGGTCCACCACGACCTATCGACGGCGCAGGAATATTTCGACATGCTGCTACTGCTCAACATGCGGGTGGTCGCATTCGGGGCGACGGAGGATGTTTACACCATGGAGCTGTTGCAGAAGACCTACGGTGGTCGTTTGACCGTGCTGTCGGAGGTTGCCGAATCAGTGGGGAAGGGGCGTCGCAAGAAAAAATGAAGCCGCGCGCGATTGTTTGGCTGCTAGTCCTAGGGTTCCTGCTCGTGGTGCCGGAGGCTGAGGCTGCGCGGGCAACGGATGTGGTCGAGACGGATTGGGGCGAGCAGGTGCGCGCATTCTTCAGCCTGCAATCGCCGGTGCCGACGATGCTCGGTGGCGCGCTACTACTCGGCTTGAGCTGCGGTTTGCTAGGTAGTTTTATCGTCGTGCGGCGCATGGCGCTGATGGGCGATACGCTGTCGCACGCGGTTCTTCCTGGGGTCGCGCTTGGGTTCATGTGGTCGATGAGCAAAAATCCGGTGGCGATGCTCGTCGGTGCGACTGCTGTCGGGCTCTTCGGGACGGTGGTGGTATCGTGGATCCTGCGCACCACGCGGATCAAGCAGGATGCCGCGCTGGGGATCGTGCTCGCCACTTTTTACGCCTTTGGGGTGTGCATGATCCGCATGATCCAAAACCGCAACACGGGCAACAGCGGTGGCTTGGATGGGATTTTCTTCGGCGATGCCGCCTCGCTGCGGCAGCAGGACGTCCTGCTGATGCTTGTGCTAACCGTGTTGACCGTGCTCTTGCTTGCGGCGCTCTACCGGCCTTTTCTCGTGATCAGTTTCGACCCGGGGTTTGCGCGTTCTGCTGGTTTGCCGGTGGCCTTGCTCGACCATGTGATGATGATGTTTTTGGCGTTCGCAATCGTGGTTGCGCTGCAGGCGGTCGGCGTCGTGCTGGTCTCCGCCTTGTTGATCACGCCTGCGGCAACTGCCTACCTGATGACGGATCGCTTGCACCGGATGCTATTAATTTCCGGGTTCATCGGGATGTTTTCGGCGGCGCTCGGGGTGTTCCTTTCTTTTCTAGGTGGGAAGCTTCCCTCGGGGCCGTTCATGGTGCTGGCTGCGAGTTTCGTGTTCGCCACCGCCTACTTGTTCGCCCCGCGCCACGGCACTCTAACGCGTTGGTGGCGACGCAAGAATCGTTCGCGACAGATCCGCAACGAGAACACGCTGAAGGCGATTTATCGGGTGCTTGAGGATCGGGGATTCAAGGGTGAGGGCGTGACCTTGCAGGAGTTAGCTGAATTGCGACGCGACACCCTCGAGGTATCGCGCAGTCAGGTTCAGGCTTTGGTCAAAGCCGGGGCTGCGACCACTGGCGAGAATGGCAACGTTGCCTACCTGACGCCGGATGGGCAGCAGCGCGGGTGGGCGATCGTTCGCAACCACCGCCTGTGGGAACTCTACCTGACCAATCTTGCCGACTACGAACCCGATCACGTCCACGATGACGCGGAGAAGATCGAGCACATCCTCGGCGAGGATGCGGTGCGTGAGTTGGAGAAACTACTCGACTACCCAGAGACGGATCCACACGGGAAGCAGATTCCGAAGGTGCCGCGCAAGACGGTCGCGGTCGCGGGGCAGGCTGGCTATGGCGGAGGAGGGCGAGCATGAGTGCGATCCTCGCGACCGCTACCCACGACTCGTGGCTAGTCCAATGGGGGGAGCTGTGGGCGGATCCGACGATTCCACTGCTGATCATGGCGATGAGTTTTTTCGTCGCGACGTCCTGTGCACTGGTCGGGAATTACTTGGTGCTGCGGCGGATCTCTCTGGTGGGCGATGCGATCAGTCACAGCGTGCTTCCGGGGATCGTGATCGCCTTCATGATTTCCTCCAGCCGGGCCTCGTGGCCGATGTTCGTAGGCGCGCTGATCGCAGGTCTCATCACGACCTCGGTGATCGAGCTCATCCATGGTCGCAGCCGGGTGAAACAGGATGCGGCGATCGGGATCACTTTCTCCACCATGTTCGCCATCGGCGTGATCCTAGTATCGGCATTCGCTGGGCACATCGATCTGGATCTGGACTGCGTCCTCTATGGGAAACTTGAGGCGGTGCCGGCTGGGGCGATGAGTGATGTTTTCGGTTGGCAGGTGCCGCGGAGAATTCTGGTGATGGGAATTGTCACCTTCGGCGTGGCGGCGCTGGTGCTTCTCTTCTACAAGGAACTACTCGTGAGTTCCTTCGACCCGGGGCTGGCGGCTTCGCTGGGATTGAATCCGGGGCTGGTGCACTACCTGCTGATGTGTGTGCTATCGATCGTGGTGGTCAGCGCCTTCGAGGCAGTTGGTGCCGTCTTGGTGATCGCGATGCTGATCCTGCCAGCCTCGACCGCCTACCTGCTCACCGATCGGCTCTGGCTGATGATGGTGCTATCGGTCGTTCACGGCTTGGTCAGTTCGGTCGGCGGGATCCATTTGTCGTATGTGCTCGAGATCCCGGCGGCTGCCGCGATGGTGGTGATCGGTGGTGTGATCTTTGTCGCCGTGTGGTTCCTGAGTCCGGGACAAGGATTGATCTCCCGTTGGAGGCAGCGCGGCCGCGAGCTGGAAATTCCTGCTGAAATCTTGGACGCGCAGGAGAACTAGTGTTGGATCGCTTTTAAAAACGCGGCGAGGTCAGCGATTTGCTGGGCTGTCATCAACTCTCCGAACGCTGGCATCAGCGAGAAAGCCTGAGGTTTGCGTGAGACGACGAGGCGCTTGTTGATCTCGTGAAGCTGGCCACCAGAATCTTTGATGGTGATCGTTTTCTCTGAATCCGCAATGACGAACCCAAGGTGGGGGGTGCCGTCCTTGGTGGTGACGATCGTCGTCTCGAACCCCTTGGCGAGTGAGGCGTCTGGTGCGACTAGGGACTCGATCAATTTCTCGGTCGTCACCTGCTTGCCTAGCTTTGCCAGATCCGGGCCAACCTTGGCACCCCGGCCGGCGAGAGCATGGCAGCTAGTGCACGTCCCGCGGGCGAACATATTCCTGCCCCTCGACGCACTACCCTTAAGATCCACTTTTAGGCTTCCTGCTGCGGTTCTCGGTGCGTCGTGGTGAATGTGCACCTGAACGTTCTGATCACCGGAAGCTGTCACCCGGAGTTTGCCGACAAGCTTGGTGAACCGAATTGCGTCGATTTTAAACGGTTTCTCCATCAGCTTCGCGGTCAGTTCGAGGCGTTTCTCTTTGTCGTCCTCAAGGAATAATTGCTGCCACTCGACTTGCGCGGGATCCCCCTCGATCGCGACCCGAAGGTGTTTGGCGTCTCCGACCTCCAATGCGAACTCCACCTCGCCCGAGTGGATCGGACCGCTCGAGAATCTCGGCGCATCTTCCCCACGACAGGTTGCGAGCGTAAACAAAATTGAGAACAGCACTCGGAATGTCATCCTGCGATCAGTTCTTTGAGGATTTCGGCAGGGCACTGGCCTGGCGCGTTCGCCTCGGTCAGGTAGCCATAGTTGAGGATCGACCCGCTCTTGGCGGCCAGCAGGCGCGAGGCCTTCCCGAGTGATCCCATCCCCATTACGCTGAGCGGGATCCTGGTTTCCTTCTCGAGAACCGAGACCAGGCGGATGATGTCGTCTTGCGAATGCAGGCGTGCCGCGAGCTTTACAATATCGGCTCCGGCGGCGATGCCCTGCTCGATCTTTTCCTCGAGCAATGTTGTCTCTGGGAGCTTGTCGAAATCGTGAAATGACGCGATCACTAGTGGCTTTCCCGCCTTGGCTGCGGCAACGACTTCTGCGAGTTCCTCCAGCGATTGGATCTCGATGTCGATCGCCCAGGCTACCTCGAGATAGCGCTGGTAGAGGGTGGCTCTGGTCGCCGCGTCCAGCTCACCTTCTCCGCCCTCCTGCGAGTGCCGGACAGTGATGATCGACGGGGCATGGGCGCGCAAAATAGCCGATTCGGCGGCCGGCAGTAGGTTGCTGCTGCTGAGTGAGTCGAGCCGGAATTCTAAGCAATCACAAGCAAGTTGAATATCGCACTGATCTAGCTTAGCTAAATCACCTGCCGTCGAGACGGTCGCTATGACAAGTGGCTGTGAATCATTTTTTCGCATCATGTATTCTCTGTAGGCGCTTTTCAATAGTAGTATCTCCAATTTGAACTCGATCCACCCATTCCGCGAGACTGAATTTTCATGCTAGGTCGCAAGCAAGAAATCAACCTGCAACTGAGCCAGATTCTCGACAGTTGCTTACTGGTAGTGGCCTTTTACGTAAGCCACTCGATCGCTAGCGCTCTACGCCTGAATATCGGCTGGCTCGGCGGTGGTGACATCCCGGCGCTGCGGGAATTTTTCTGGTTGATGTCGATCATCGTGCCGTTCACTCCCATCATCCTCGAGTTCCAAGGTTACTACGACAGCCCTCTGCTAAAATCGCGATGGCGCAGCATCCGCCAACTTGGCCGCGCGCTGTTGATCCTCGCAGTGGTAATCGGTTGCTGCACTCTCTTCTTCAAATGGCAGGCACCGAGCCGGATGGCGCTGATCCTCCTTGTGGTGACCGGCGGCGGCTTACTCTCCGCCAAGGAGAATTTCATCCGCGCCTATCTCAAGCGCCGTGCCCTCGCTGAGGGGATCCGTGAAAAGCTCATCTTCGCCGGTGAGCCCGATGACATCGAAATGATGCTGAACGATATCTCGGATGATGCAATGTCCCAGATCGAAATTTCCGCGAAGATCGATCTGTCGACCCAGTCCGTCGAGGATCTCGTTGATGCGCTTCACGAACATGCGGTGGAGCGGGTGATTTTTGCAGCCGGACATGTGCATTTTGGCAAAGTCCAAGAGGCGATCAGCGCCTGTGAAATGGAGGGCGTGGAGGCGTGGTTGTCGACCCATTTCATCAAGACGGTGATCGCGCGACCGACCTTCGATGTCTACGGCGGGCGACTGATGATGGTGTTCAGCTCGACTCCTGGGGTTTCTTGGGCGCTGCTGATCAAGAACATGTTCGATCGGGTCGGTGCGCTCATTTCGTTGATCTTCGCCATCCCGGTGCTGCTCATCTCCTACATCGGGATTCGGATGGCATCACCTGGACCGGTGGTCTTCAAGCAGCAGCGGGGCGGGAAGAACGGGAAGCCTTTTACCATGTATAAGTTGCGCACAATGGATCTCGACGCGGAGGATCAGCGTGAGGCGCTGGCGGAGGACAACCAGATGAGCGGTCCGGTGTTCAAGGTCGAGAGGGATCCGCGGGTTTTTAAGTTTGGCAGCCTGCTGCGCAAGATGAGCGTCGATGAGTTGCCGCAGCTGGTGAACGTGCTCCTAGGCGATATGAGCCTCGTTGGGCCGCGCCCGCTGCCGACCTACGAGATCGAGAAGATCGAGCACTCGGCGCAGCGTCGGCGGATGAGCGTGAAGCCAGGACTGACTTGTATATGGCAGGCCGGCGGGCGCAACAAGATTACCAGTTTCGAAGAGTGGGTCGCGATGGATCTCGATTACATCGACAACTGGTCGCTGTGGCTCGATTTCAAGATTTTGTTAAAGACGATTCCTGCAGTGCTCTTCAGCAAAGGGGCGAAGTAGCACCTATCTTTGGCTTGTCGATCAGCGGCCACTATCGGAAGCTTTAGCATGCGTCTACTAATCACCGCCCTCTTCGCCCTGGTGCACGTCCACGCCTCCGCGGCGAGTGACAAGCCTAACATTCTCTTCATCTACATCGACGACCTCGGCTGGAAGGATGTCGGGTTCATGGGCAGTGATTTCTACGAAACCCCGCATCTCGACAAATTGGCGGCATCCGGGATGATCTTCACCGACGCCTACGCCGGCGCGGCGAATTGTGCTCCATCCCGCGCTTGCCTACTGTCTGGCCAATACAGCCCGCGTCACGAGATTTACAATGTCGGCACCGGGGCGCGTGGGAAGTCGCAGCACCGGCGACTGAAACACATCTCTGGCACGGATACTTTGCGCAAGGAGATCAAAACTTGGGCGCAGTGCGCGCAGGAAGCTGGTTACGTGACCGCCACGATGGGCAAGTGGCACCTGAGCGATGATCCGCTGCCCTATGGTTTCGATGTCAACATTGGCGGCACCCATTCTGGTGGACCGCCACGTGGTTACTTCCCGCCGCATGGCAAGGTTCCAGGCTTGGGTGAGACACCGGCAGGGGAATACGTCACCGACCGCTTGAGCGCAGAGGCGGCGGAGTTCATCACCGTGAACAAAGCGAAGCCGTGGCTGCTATACCTAACCCATTTCGCCGTACACACGCCGCTGCAAGCGAAGCAGGAGGATGTGAAACGTTACGAGGCGAAGGCTCCCGGTAAAATCCACAACCACACCGTGATGGCGGGGATGATCAAGAGCGTCGACGATGGGATCGGCAAACTGGTGGCAACGTTGGATTCGCTCGGACTGAAAGACAACACTGCGATCATCTTCTACTCAGACAATGGCGGCTACGGCCCAGCCACGTCGATGGCACCACTGAAAGGATACAAGGGAACCTACTACGAAGGGGGAATCCGAGTTCCGTTCTGTGTGAACTGGCCGGCCGTGGTCAAAGCTGGAACCCGCTGCGCAGTGCCGATCGCTGCTGTGGACATCCTACCGAGCTTCTGTGAGATGACCGGCGCTCAACTGCCGAAGGATCAACCGGTCGACGGTATGAGCATCCTACCTCTTCTAAAAGGCGGCACCCTAGCTGAGCGCTCGATCTTCTGGCACTTTCCGGCCTATCTGCAGAGCTACCAGCGCGCCGATGAACAGCGTGATCCACTTTTCCGCTCACGCCCATGCAGCATCATCCGCGATGGCGACTGGAAACTGCACGAGTACTTTGAAGACGGCGCACTCGAACTCTACAACCTCAAGTCGGATCTGAGCGAGAAGACCAATCTCGCCGATGCGAATCCTGAGAAGCGAAACGAACTACACGACAAACTCAAGTCATGGCGCAAGGCGACTCGGGCGCCAGTACCGAGTGAGAAGAACCCCGACTTCGATGCTGCGGTCGAGCGCGAAGCGATCGAGGCCGCGGGCTCGAAGAAGAAGAAAAAGCGCAAGCGCGCGGCTTAGGGCTTGTCAGTAAATAACTCCTACAATCTGCTGGTTATTTTGGCCATCACCCGCGTTCGCTTCCAACTCAAATAGCCCGCTATAATCGCTGAAATCTGCCTTGGTGCTGGCTAAAATTCCTGCGCATCTTTGTATGACTTATTTCCTGACAACCCCTTAGCCACCGCCTGTCAGACGGAGCGGAGATCCTGTGGACTGCGGATGCCTGCAGTCCACGGAAGCTATACCGACGCGAATCAAGTTTTGTGAAACATGGATTCCTATGCGGTGTCCTTGATCGAGACGCTCCAAGTTCATTGGTCTCAACACTTGCGTACGATAATCACAAATCGTAGTGCGCGGCAGTACACGCTTCGGGGCAACCGGAACCTCTCAATTCGACCCGATCTTCACCGCTTGGGTCCAGAAGGTTTCGCCAAATTCAGCGCGCGCCCGTCCGGCCAGCGCTTCTGATGGCGTCGCGTCTTTCAGGACGGCAAATACGGTCGCACCGGAGCCTGACATCAACGCGCCAGCAACCTCGTCTTGCTCCAGGAGCCATCGCTTGAGATCGCCGAGGACGACGTATTTCTCGAACACTGGCCGTTCCAGGTCGTTCACAAGCTTGCCGCACGGCAGTGTCTGAGCCGAGTAGGGGAGGGCGGGATTCTCGACTGAGTCTTTCCAACGGGAATACGCCCACGGCGTCGAGACGCCGAAGGGCGGTTTGATCAGGAGTAGATCGAGTGCGTGATCGAACTCCACCGGTCTGATAATTTCGCCGCGTCCGCTCGCATCGCAGGTCTGGCCGAAGAGGAAAAATGGCACGTCCGACCCGATCTCGGCAGCGATCTGGACGAGCTTGGAGATCGGGAGTTCCTTTTTCGTCGTCAGGTTGAGCAGTCGCAGCACCGCGGCTGCGTCGGAGCTTCCACCGCCCATCCCAGCACCGGAAGGGATGCGTTTTTCGATCTGGATGTCTGCGTTGACTTCGTTGCCGGTGCTCGCCTCGAACGCGCGCACTGCTTTGATCGCCAGATTCTCCTCGCCGAGCGGCAACTCTGGGTCGTCGCAGCGGAGGGTGACGCCCCCGGATTCGCGCAGCTCGATCTCGACGGTGTCGTACAGGGAAATTGGGCACATGCGCGTCTCGATCTCGTGAAAACCGTCCTTCCGGCGTCGGACGACACGCAGCGACAG
>JBLHKE010000268.1:0-9615 GCA_047619485.1 Verrucomicrobiales bacterium
CGATCCATTCGCCAATGGTGCGAGTGCGACGCTGGTGGCATGCGGGGCAGAAGTGGCGGCCTTTGCAGGTGAAGGCGAGGAGGCGTTCGTGGCCGCAGTCCGGGCACTGGAGACGGGTGAAGCCGGCGGAGAGGTCGCCGCAACGGAGGAAGGATTCGACGGTGGCGACGGTGTTGGGGCGGAGTGGGCCGAGGGTCTTGCGCTGCTGTTGTTCGTAGTTTGCGAGGAAGTCGTTCCAGCCGTGGTGGACGATCTGCCAGAGTGGTGAGGCGCGCGGGCGGCGGGGTTGATAGATGGAGGACATAAACTGTTCATGTGAACAGTTTTAAAAACTTTTGTCAAACTTGTGCAGGTGGTTGCCCGGGATTCGGTCGGTGAGATTGAAGAATTGCGTCTGTCATCTTGAGTCTTTTTGAGTCGGTGGTTTTCATGGGTTCCGAGTTGTCCAGTCTGTCCAAACGCCTAGGGATTTGGACGGACTGGACAGATTTGTCCAAGTGTCCAATCCAGATTTTGTCCGGCCGGACAAATGTTGGACTAGCTTCCATCTGCGTCCCTCCAGTAGAGTTTTCCGGTGCTGTCTATCGCCGCCTCGTTAAACCGGCTGAGCGCGGCGAAACATGATGATCTCGATTTACCGGTGGCCGACTCCAATGATTTTGCGGCCGCTGATTTCGTCACCCCTCCAGATCCGATGGCATCCTTTACCTGGTCGGCGGTGATCGATCCTTTAGGGCCGCTCGATTCGTCGGCGTAGAACTCGTCCCAGTCGAAATCTGCGCACGATGCGAACAACCCGTTGCGCCTATGCCATGCGGTCGCCTCGCCCTCGCGCCCGTCGTTGTTCTTGCAGCAGGTAACGACAACCCTGTCGTCCTCTGGGTCTGGTGTGGCTGGCTCGATGGCAAAGACGCTGCGTGCAACCGATCCGATTGAATAGCTTCCGGCCAGCTCGGCGAGTAGATCGCGCCCGTGCTTTTTCTGGCTGATCGCGCCACGCTTCCGAAGGTGGTGAATGATCGCTATCGCCGGTCGCTGCTCTGAGGCAGGAGGCAGGCAAGCCATGATCGCCTCGATAGCTGCCTTGTAGGATCGCACGTTGTCATCCCCGGCAACCCGGTTCCAAGGATCGATCACGATCACGCCCGGCTGAAAATCGGCGATCAGCGCCCGCACGTCGTCTTGAAACTCGGTGTCGAGGAAGTCCATCCCAAACGGCGGCGGCGGGGTGACCCTTACCCAGTCGTCAAGATCGACGCCAGCAGGTTCGCCGATGTCGGTAAACTCGCCTTTCATTCTGAACTCGCCGTTCTCGACCTGAATGACCAGCGTCTTGAACTTGGAGTGAACGTCAAACCCCATCCATGGCTTGCCGGTGGCTCCAGCGATAGCCAGCGCCATTGCTGCCCGGCTTTTGCCGACGCCCGGAGCGCCTGCGATTACGGTGATATTGCCGCGTGTGAAATGGCAATCGCCACAGAGCATGAAGTCGGGAGGCGGATCGAAGTTGCGAAACTCCGAAGGCTTCCAGGCAGTCAGTAGAGGCTTGCGCACTAGGACCGCCTCTAAAGCCATCTCTGCATCCTCCGGGTTAATCGGCGATCCGTTCGCCGCTGCATCTGAAACGTCTTTTGCTTTTGGCTGATTCATTATTTAGATTCCCCCCATTTGTAGATTAAAACCTCGCTGGCGAAATTGATCAGGTCGCCAGCGATCGCCTCCGCGCATTTCTCCCCGGCCGCGTCGTGGTCAGGCACGATCACGACCCGCTTGTCTTTGAACTTCGGCGACCATCCCCGGTTCCATGTTGATGAGCCTGGAAGCGCGACCACCAGCTCGCCGCCTATCACGTTATCGAAGCCGCGGTCTATCAGGGTAATCGCGTCGGTCGCGCCCTCGCCGAGCGGCGAACCGTTGGAGCCAAGGTTTCGATACCGTATCTGAAAGAATTTCCTCTATCTTCTGATTAAGCGTTTGACTCGCGTTTCTAACGGGATTCCAACGGGAAAGCTGGTTTTTTTAACGGAGATTTAACGGAAATGGGCGCAGTGGCAACGGGATCCCAACGGGCGGGCGGGAAAATCAAAATCGGATACTGACGTTATCAAAGCCCGCAATAAGGCGGGCTGAATCCATCGAACCAATATGTCAGAATCGCTAAAAAATACTAACGCGCCGGAATCGGCGATCATGCCTGAGTGGATCACCGTGGCAGAAGCCTGCCGCTTCGCCTCCGTGTCCAAGCCAGTCATCTACGACTGGATGAACCGGGGACTGGTGAGAAACTTCGCAGCGCGGGAACGCGGGCAGGTTCGGGGGGTGCGCCGCGTGTCGTCGGATTCGCTCCGAGCCTTCATGGATAGCCGCTCGACGGGAGGGGGCAAGTAGCGCCGTTTCGAACTCGCTCAACCAACTATCGAACCAACAAAAAGCGCCCGGCCAATGCGCGGCAAACGCGACCGGGCGCAATCGAATTACACCATGGAAAGTCTATCAAAAAACAACGGAAATTCAACCTCCTACATGACGCCAATTGATCAAAGCGAGAGCTATATCTTGGCTGTCATCATGCAGCATCCTGACCAGCGGGAAGCAATGATCGAGGGCATGGCGCTACGCGGATTTTCCGTAGATGCCCACGCCGTTCTATTTGAGAACATGCGCGACATGGGGGCGGAATTGAATCCGGCCTCACTTGCCGAACGTCTCAAGAAAAAGCGAAAACTAACGGCTGTCGGCGGTGCGGTGCGGACTACCGAGCTTTCGATCGAATCCGTAGACCTGAGCTATCTGCAGTACCATCTCGAGAACATCGATCACGCCCGCGAACTGCGGGTGGCTGCTGATCTCCATGAGAAGTTCGGACGCGCACTAGAGAGCGGAGACGATCCGCGAGTCCTAGTCGAGGATGCCCTCTCGATGCTCAACCGGCACGACGGGGTTGACGCTTACTACGATCTCGACCGGAAGGAATTCTTGGTAGAGAACCGTGAGGGCATCTGGATCTCCCACAACGAGACCCAGTTCAAGCGGCATCTCCGAAGCATCGGCTACTCCACCAAGACGGCGGACAGTCTCGTATCGCCAGCCGAGCGCGTAATGCTCGACTTGATTGATCGGAAATCCGTTAGTTATGCGGCACCTCTCTCAGGTCGCCGGAGCGGTTTCTACCACGAGGGAGGGGTGCGCTTTCTCGTCACTGAATCGCACCGGCTCGCCGATCCAGAGGAAGGTGGTATTCCTAACATTTTAGCTATTGTGCAGGGGCTCCTTGGCGGCGAGGACTACGGAGAGCAGCAAGTCGAGTTATTCCTAGGATGGCTGCGCGCTGCGGTGCAATCGTTACGGGCGGGAATCGCTCGACCTGGGCAGGCGCTTGCCATCGCCGGGCCGGCTGACTGCGGTAAATCTCTCCTTCAAAAGATCATCACCGTAGCCTTGGGCGGGCGCTCGGCGAAAGCGGCGCTTTTCCTCACCGGTCGCACTCCGTTCAACGCCGAGCTGTTCGAGGCTGAACACTTGATGCTGGAGGATGAGAGCATGAGCCCGGACATTCGATCACGGCGGGCGCTAGCGGACGCTATCAAGGCAATCGTCGTGAACGAGGTGCACTCGTGCCACCGAAAACAGCGCACCGCTGTCAATCTTCGCCCATGGTGGAGGCTGTCGATCTCGGTAAACGATGATCCGGAGGCGATGAATGTCTTACCGCCCCTGGACGACAACATTGCCGACAAGGTAACGCTGCTCAAGGCGCGGCGTTTCGAGATGCCGATGCCTGGGGAAACTCTTGAGGAGCGGCGCGAATTTTGGGCAACGGTCGAGGATGAGGTTCCGAAGCTGATCCACTACCTTGAATCGACGGAGACGCCCGAGAAGCTAGTAGATCGGCGCTATGGGGTAATATCTTGGCATCATCCTGACCTCGTGGAAGACCTGCACCAGCTGTCAGGCGAGCAACACCTCCTAGACCTGATCGACCGCGCCATCTTCGAAAGCCCCACCAGCGGCGATTGGGCGGGAACTCATGACGAGCTAAAGGCGAAGTTGCTCGACGACCAAGGAACTAGCCGAGAGGCCGGTAAGCTACTGGACTGGCGCAACGCCACCGGGACGCTCCTAGGTAAACTCGCCAAGAAAAAACCTGACCGTGTGAAGGAGAAGCGGACGGCGCAGAAACGGACATGGGTAATCACACCGCCAGAATCCTAGGAGCTTACTAAAAACAGGGCGTCACGGGTGTCACACACAGGGGACAATGACACCCGTGACACCCCATTACTGTATTGTCTATGAGCGTCTGGACTTCGTTGCGCCTCCCTTTTTGGCCTTCCGAATGGTGGCGCTCCGCTTTCCCAATCGCTGCATTTTCTCTCTCGTGGCTTCCGCCTCTGTCTCGATTTCCTGTTGGTCGAAGATCTGGACTAGGGTGAGAAATCCGATGGTGGAAAATCCGTGCTTCTTGAAATCGGAGACTTGCCATTCGTTCCAGAATGATTGCCCGACCATCCCATCGGCAACGAGAGCCGCTAGGCGCTCTTCCCTTTCGCATGCTGGTAAGTCCTTCCAGATGACGCTGGCGGCGCTTTTCCAATCAGTGTGCGCGGCTTCCTCCATGCCGGAAGCGTTCAGCCTCTCCAATCTTGCTTTGATCTGCGCGCGTCCAGAGGAGATTCCAGCGTGCGCCTCGTCGATGGATTGCCAATAGTCAACTGCCTCGGATCGTTGCTCGTTGATGGCGTCCCGAGAGTTTCGCCAAAGTCGAAGGGCGACATCCGTGAGCCGGTGAGCCTCTTCGTCGCTGCTGGGTGGGTTTCCACTGGCTAGGACGGCGGCAAGCCTCGCTAGCTCAGCAATCTCGGGGAACTGTTCTGGACGGAGAGGAGAGCCCTTGGCGTCGATGCGGCTGGAGGATTCCGCTTTGGGGGACGATGGCGAACCGGTCTTTTTCGTGGTCATAGGTTAGCATTTTTTAGCTTTTTGAGGCTTGGGTTGGAGCAGGTTGGGGAGAGCTTCGAGGGCTTGCCGCTTTGCAGCGCTCTCGACATGGGTGTAGTGGGCGCTCATCTCGGCGGATTCGTGGCCTATAATGTCCTGTACGATGGCCGGGGAGATACCCGCATTCTTCATCAAGCTCGTCGCGGTATGGCGTAGCGAGTGGAAGGAGAGTTCGGATTTAGCGCGGCGGGCAGCACGCCCGTCCTTTTTGGATTCGTGGCTGCGTGCCTCAACCAGTCCCACGGAGGCCAGCAATTCGCCGAATTGGCGGCTAAGGGTGGAGACGTTGACGCTAGCGAGCGAAGCGGCTAACGGGTGCACCTGCGCTCTTGGGTCGTCGCTAGATGGCAAGCTCTCGATATGCTCCTGTAGAGGCGCAACAATGGGGATTCTGACTACGCGCCCTGTCTTGGCTGTGGTGATTTGGATTTCGCTGGCGGTGAGATCTAGGCCGGCCCACGTAAGGCGGGCGAGATCACCTAATCTCTGGCCGGTGTAGATACCGAAGAGAATGAGCGAGCGCCATTCGTCCGATGCCGAGTTGAGAACCTTCCCAAGTTCTTGAACGGTGAAGGGCCGGCGTGAGGTTCCTGCCGTTTTCTTCAAAAGTCGGCAATCCTTGGCGGGATTTTCAGAAATGTAGCCTTCGCGGCGGGCATCCTCAAAAATTGCACGGAGGATCTTGATTCCATGGTTCGCAGTGCTGGGGGAGCGGGTTTTCGCGAGGGCGTCCCGGTAAGCTACAAAGTGCTGTGTCTCCATCTCGGCGAGCGGTCGCTCTGCTGCCTCTCCGAGCCATTTGAGGAAGTGTTTCGCACGCCCCTTGTAGGCGGCATAGCTGGACGGCGCGACTTCTCCCTCGCGTCGATCAAGCCATCTGTCGAGGTAGGCGCGAGCGGTCCCGTCGGGCAATTCTTCGTTGTGGGCGGCACGGTAGATGTCCGCGATCACTTTGTGAGCCTGTCTCGCCTTAGCCCGCTCCTTGGATAGCCGTTCCCATTCATCAGCCATGGCTTGGGCGGGCTTACGCTTGGTTTCCTTCGTCGAGCGTTGGGCACGCTTCCCGTCAGGTAGGGTGAAACAGGCGAACCAATACGGGGAGCGGGGAAATTTCCTAAGCGATGCCATGCCGATAGTCTCAACGAAAGTCTCAACGTAGTCAAGGTAGATTGCGGCTATCGAAGTAGGATAACGCTTAAAAAATAGGGTAAAGCTTGCAGGCTAGAACTGAAAATCGATTCGCGGGTTCGATTCCCGCCCTCGCCTCCAGTTAAGTTTCAACGACTTATATTGCTAGGAAATCGTTTTTCTGACTCCGGCGTCATTCAGCGCCCGTAGGTCGGGTTGGAGGGAGTTCAATTAATGACCTAGAGAATAGCCACGCGCTTGGTAAGAGTAGAGATTTTAATGGCGAACTGTCGACCAATAAAATTAAAAATGACCCAATTGACCAGTTTAATCTTTCTATTGCGTCTGCTCCCTGCCCAAACTCTCACTGGTAAAATCTTTAATTAATCCGATTCAACCATTTTTCCTTTCGCCAACTTCAGTCAGCGCTCTCCCGGATGTTGCCTGTTTTTTGCCAAATAAAAGCTAACTCAAACTCGACCATGAAACTGACTGTTAAAAACTCGCTCGCTACCGCTCTCGCCATCGCTGGCACCGCCGCATTCTCCTCGACTGCAGGCGCAGCAGTCGTTTACGACGAAACCTTCGAAACTTACGCGCTCGGAGACTCCAGCGGCCAGGGGCTCTGGGTGGATTTCGGCGGAGCTCAGCTCTCCAACGTCGTGAATACGATCGCCAACGGGGGAACGCAGTCGCTCGCGCTGTCTACCAGCCCCGGATATGGATCTGACACCACAATCGATCTGGCGGCCCCGATCACTTCCGGGCAGCTCCAACTATCGTTCGACATCTACCAGCCGACCGGTTTCGATGGCAGCGCCCACATTTTCCTGAGCCGCGGCGCGACTCTCGGTGGGGTGTTTGACGAAGGTTTCCACCTTTTCGGCGACGGCACTGCTGGTACCTTTTTTGACACGGGTTCTCCGACGACTCCCCTACTGTTGGACCAGTGGGTGCCTGTGATCGTTAACATCGACCTCGATGCGGACACGGCGAACGCAAGCTACGGTGGCACCGAGATCTTCAACGGTGTTTGGAACAACGGCGGCACAGCCCCGACGCAGTTTCAGGGCGTCAACATCTGGGCCGCTGAAGGCCAAGCAGTTTCGACTTACAACATCGACAACTTCAAGCTCGAGACGGTCCCTGAACCGAGCGGTGTTGCGCTTCTCGGACTCGGCTTCGCCGGCTTGGTTTTGCGCCGCCGCCGCGCCTAATTTACCATCTTAAGATTTGAAAAGAGCCGCGGGTCACCCCGCGGCTCTTTTCGTTGTGAGATCCGAGTTCCGCCGCGCCACGAACCGGGGAGCAGCATAGAATAACGTCCAGTGCACCTGCGGTGCGCCGGGGCCTCGGCCCAGAGGCGTCAGGTTAAGCGCGATTGTAGCGTGGCCTTGAGGCTGCGTCCGCCGACACGGTTCCGTTTTTTGATGGCAAGTGCCCGAATGGCACCTGAGGACTTCCGCGCATCGGAGAAATCACAAGCCATGCGCGAACGCAGACCTTGGAAGATCACGAACACCCGCTCGAGCTAGTCCTGCTCGATCCCGATCCCATTGTCGGTCACGCTCACTACCCATGAAGCGTCATCATCTGAGCGCTGCGAAGAAATTTCGATTCGCGGGTTGTGGTAGCGACAGAACTTGAGCGCGTTGCCAATCAAGTTCTGCCGCAGCTGTCCGATCTGGATCCGATCTCAGCGCACCTCCGGCAGATCACCCGCGATGATTTCCGCACTGGTCTCGTTTATAGCCAGTCGCAATACGCCGATGAGATCCTCCAGCATCTCTCTTAGGGCTTGTCATTAAATAACTCCTACAATCTGCTGGTTATTTTGGCCATCACCCGCGTTAGCTTCCAACTCAAATAGCCCGCTATAATCGCTGAAATCTGCCTTGGTGCTGGCTAAAATTCCTGCGCATCTTTGTATGACTTATTTCCTGACAACCCCTTAGCTGCACCACCTCCATCTCCTGAGCGCCGGTCCCGATCCGAGAATATTTCAACAGCGCGCGGATCTAGTGCTTCATGCGTTTCTGCCCCGGTTTGATCATCAAAATGGGCGGGGAGATTCGGTGTGGGTGGCGACTTGAGGCTCTGAGTCGGCGGGGAAGACCGGCATTCGTCACCGGGATCTGGACCACCGTCGAGCACCAGCACTCTCCCATCATCGAGCGGGTCCGCGCCCCAGACTCGCATCATGAGATCGCGCCAGAGGGGGCGGGCACTCTACGGGGTGGGTGGCCGGCAGGATGGCGAGTGTCGGCTGGAATGGAGGCGCGGTAGCGGAAGCTATAGCATGGCACCGCTTTGGGCGGGATTGCCGCGCCTTGGCATCCATCCAGCGGCGCTTGTTGGAGTAGAGCCCGTATTTGTGCACGGTGTGTTGGTTCCTCGGCGGGATGTGTTCGACCGTGGTGGCGCGGAAATCAGTGGTGGAGAAGACCTCGAAATCGCGCTTGGTGTTCCAGCTGCGCTTGAAGCGGAAAATGATGGTGCCAGTTTTTCTATTTTTAGGTGATTTTCTCCAGCGAGAAGGGCGTGCGCAGCAGATACACGGCGAGCCGCCTGCGCCCTTACACATCGTCGGAGGCGACGGGTTTCTCTCTGGCGTCGAAGCTGAAGCCGCTGTATTTCCACCCGAGCAGCTGGCGGGATTTCTTTGCGCTGATGAGTTTGAATGCAGCTATCGGGGGATTCTGCCGTTGCAAGATGCAGGAATACAGCCCGATGTCCCTCCTGCGGAGCCACCAATCGACCGGAACCAGCAGTTCCTACTGTAATCGAATTTTCGGATACGACGGCAGTTCCCTGCTCGGGAAATTCCCCCAAGTCAGCCGCAAAAATATAGGCAAGGCCTGCTTGCATGCGCGGATTCCGAATGCGAATAGTTCTTCCAATCCACCAGAAAAAAGACATTCCAATGGCGGAATAATCTCTCAGAACCCACATCCCACTTTTACTATGGCCCACGAATCAATTGTCGAAATCACCGAAGATAACTTCGAAGCAGAAGTCGAAAAATCCGAACTCCCGATCCTCGTCGACGTCTGGGGTGAAGGCTGTGGCCCATGCAAGATGATCGAGCCGCTGATCGACCAGGTCGCTGCCGATTTCGAAGGCAAGGCACGCGTTGGTAAGCTTAATATCGGTGAGAACATGGCTCTCGCTGCCAAGTTCGGCATTTCGGGTGTCCCGACCATCCTGTTCTTCAAAGGTGGTGAAGAGGTCGCCGACGACCGCATCCGTGGCGCTTCTGGCGACATCAAGAATCAGATCACCACGAAGCTCGAAGCACTCGCTTCCTAGCTGGTCTCCAGCGCGATCGATCGCGCACCGCTGACGCGACCAAGCCACGGGGCAAGCTTTGCCCCGGAGGCGCCCATTGTGTTTAGCGATTGCCGAGTGGCGGTAAATTTCGGATAACAAAAGCGTGCAAAATCCATTTACCCCAGAAGAGCTGCACCTGATGCTGCAGGCCACCTACAT
>JBLHKE010000269.1:0-9601 GCA_047619485.1 Verrucomicrobiales bacterium
CGAGGCTGGCTCCGTCACTCCCGCCCGGCGCTGCGATGAGATCGAGGAACTCGTAAATCGCCTCCACGGATCTGGCAGTGAACTGCTGGCAAACTCGCTAGCGGACTGGATCCGTCGTTGCCGAGAGATCCGCAAGCAGGCCAATCCCGATCTGCGTGGCGCAGCGCGCGGCATTTTGAAAAGCGCCTACCTGCACGGCCTCTACACGCGTGCCCAGATGCTCAACCAGCTCGGCTGAGCGCGGGCGTTGTAACGAATCCGATCCTAATGTAGGCTCGAATCCGAGCTATGACCCGACCTCCTTTTCGCCACCTCACCTTGCTACTTACCGCCTTGCTACTGCTATCGACAGCTGTGGGTGCGGCGGATTTCCACCCGATCACGAGCGCCACGACCTCGACCAGCAACGATCTTTGGGCGGTCTCGAACCTCATTCAGGGACCTGGTTCCGGTTTCAATTCGGCGCAGCCGCACACTGCGAATGGAACTGGTAGCGGCTATGCTTGGGTGACAGAGGCTCCCAACGGCGGCACCGGAGACTACTACGCCAATGGGGTTTCTGACCCCGTCCTCGTTTTCGACCTCGGCAGCAATCGGCAACTCAACGAAATTAGCACTTGGGGTTACGCCGACACCAACACCAATGGCGCGAAAGATTTCACCCTGCAATTCGCCACCAGTGCCGAAGGCCCCGGCAGTTTTGGAAATTCGATCGACTACAGCCCGAGCTTCGATGCCGCGTTCCCGTCCGCCAATCGCGACAGCCATGTTTTTTCTGAAGTCGTCAGCGCCCGCTATGTCGAGATGACCATCACCGGCAACTGGCGCGGTCAACAGGGCGGCACCGGTGGCGGCGATCGCGTCGGGCTCGGCGAGGTCGCGTTCGAAAACAACGTGCCGAATCCCAATCCGATTATCGAAGTGGCTGGCGGTGTGAATTTCGGCAATTTTTCGACTGCTCCGGGCGTCGTGACAAGCAACCTGAGCATCAGCAACCTCGGCACCGACCTAGCGTTAGAAATCACGTCCGTTAGCATCCAGCCGGGAACGCCCGGCGCGGAGTATCTTTCTGTCGCCGGAGGAGCACTCACCATCTCTGCGGGTCAGAGTTCCGACCTGACGATCACTTTCGACGCGGGAGCGAACGAGGGTTGCTTCAGCGCCCAACTCGAACTCGCAACCAACGACCCCGAACGCCCGACCGTAAACGTGCTCCTCATCGCCGGGGTCAACTGCGTGCCGGTGGAGCCTGACGAGCCGCTCTTCTCTGTCGACAGCGGCACGTTCACCAGTGATTTCCAACTCACTCTCACCACACCAACCCCAGGGGCGATCATCATCTACACAAGCGATGGAAGCGCGCCGTCAGCGCTGAACGGCACGAACTACTCGGGACCGATCACCATCAACTCGAGCGCGCAGGTCCGCGCTGCGACCATCTCCGGTGATCTGCCCCCAGCGATCGCCACTGAGAACTACGTCCGCCTCGCCGCGGACGTGCAGGCCTACTCCTCTGCGCTGCCGATCCTGATCGTCGAGAACTACGGCGCCGGCACGATTCCCAACAAGGGATGGTCGACCAACACGCAGACCGGCGCGGGCCTGCAACAGCGGCCACACCAGCCGGCCTACCTGCAAATCGTCGATCGCGATCCTAACACTGACACCGCCAACATCGGTGCGACACCCGACCTGACTTCACGCATCGGCATCCGCGTACGCGGGGCATTCTCTTCGACCTGGAACCCGAAGCCCTACTCGCTGGAGACTTGGAAAAAAGACGCCGACGAGGATCGCGACGTGAGACCGCTCGGAATGCCGGACGAGTCCGACTGGGTTCTCTACTACCCGCACCCGGGCTACGATCGCAGCATGCTCTACAACACCTTCATCTGGGAGCTGGCGCGCGAGACCGGCCGCTACGGCAACGACTTCCGCTTCGTCGACGTGTTCGTCAACGAGAACGGTGGCGACCTGACGATGTCCGACCGTCGCGGCGTCTACGCCTTCGCGGAGAAAGTGAAACGCGGCGCGGACCGCATCGATTTTGAGAAACTCACCGACGACGGTGCGACCGGCGGATGGTTGCTCGGCATCAACCGCATGGACGCGATCCCGCCCGGCGGGTTCCCGGCAGAAAACGGCGCAACATCGCCACAGTTTTTTCATACTGCCGGCCCGAACCGAACCCAACAGACGGCGCCAAACCAGCCAGGCGGGGGCGACGACATTCCGCGCCAGTACAACGCCTACATCAACTTCGAGAGCCCCAACGGATACCGCATCAACCCCGCCCAACGCGCGACCATTGAGGACTGGTTCCGGGAGTTCGAGGACGTTTTTTACGACGACGCCGTCTGGCGCGACCCGGTCAACGGCTACCGCAAGTACCTCAACACGCGCGATTTCATCGACTACTTCCACCTTCTGAATCTCGCCAAACAGGGCGATGGTTTGCTGATCAGCATGTTCCCGTGGGTGTCGTCCGGCGAGCGCAAGTTGCACATGGGACCGATGTGGGATTTCAACAACGGCGCCTACGGTAGCACCACCAATTCCCCACTCTACTTCCGCAAAGATCGATTGTGGTACCCGCGGCTGTTTCAGGATCCAGACTACAACCGCGAGTATGTCGATCGCTGGTACGAGCTACGCCGTGGACCGCTCGCTGATGACAACATGGACGGGATCATCGACCGCCAATCGGCCGAGATTACCGCCGGCCTAGCATCCGCGCAGGGCGCATCTGGTTGGAGCGGGCGGCTGAGCACGATGAAGGCCAATCTGCGCAACCGGGCAGCGTGGTTGGACTCGCAATTTTTCGCACCGCCTGAAATTAGCGAAATCGCTGGCTTCGTAACTCTCAACAACGCAAGCGGCACACCGGGCACGATTTTTTACACCACCGACGGCAGCGACCCGCAACCACCTGACATGCCGACGGTGACCGAGACGATCCTCCTAGATCAAGGCACGACCGCGACCGCGCTGATCCCGTCTGAGACCAACGGTGGATCCACCCTAACATTGGCCGAATGGACGACCACCCCCCTGCCGCCAAATGACGCCAGCTGGATCGTCGGCACTACCGGGATCGGCTACCAGTACGACGGGCTGATCGGGCTCGACGTTGAGGAGATGAAGGGTGAGAACGCCACGGCCTACGCGCGGATCCCGTTCGGTGTGACAGACCAGGCGACGCTCGACCGCTGGAACCGCCTCACTTTGCGGATGAAAGTCGAGGATGGCTTCATCGCCTACCTCAACGGCATCAAGATCGAAGAATTCCAGGCTCCGGCCTCGCCAGATTGGGAATCGCTGGCGACCGCCAGCCACTCCGACAGCCTGGCGATCAATTTTATCGACTTCGACATTTCGGCGCACCTCGGCGAGTTGCAAGCTGGCAGCAACATGCTCGCCATCCACCTGCTCAACTCCAGCGTCGGCAGCAGCGATCTGCTCGCACTACCGCAGTTGGTCGCCGCCGAGGTCGGCAACTCGGTCCCCGGCGCGATGGCCTACGTCGGCCCGATCGAGCTGAGTTCCTCCGCAACCATCCGCGCACGCATTTTTTCCGAAAACGGCAATTGGTCGGCGATCAACGAGTCGACCTTCATCACTGGAACCCCCGCCGACGCCAGCAACCTAGTTGTGTCAGAGATCATGTACCATCCGATCGAGCCGCAGGTAGACTCCGAATTCATCGAACTACAAAACATCAGCGAGACCGAGACCATCGACCTTACGCAAGTCGCGTTTACCGCGGGGATCGACTTCGTGTTCCCTACCGGCACGACGCTCGCCCCGGGGGAACGCATCGTCGTCTCGGGCTCTAATTTCAACAACGCCACGCGTCTCGCCAATAGTGGCGAACAGATTGTTCTGAGCGCAGCCAGCGGTTCGATCATCCGCGATTTCCGCTACTATGACAAATCGCCATGGCCAGAATCCGCAGACGGATCGGGCTTCAGCCTCGTCCTCATCGGCCCGTCTTCAAACCCCGATCACAAACTCCCAGAAAATTGGCGGCGCAGCTCGGCTGCTGGAGGATCACCCGGCGCTAGTGACGCGATCGAGTTCGTTGGAGATCCAGAAGCGGACGATGACAATGATGGCATGCCGGCCTTGCTGGAACATCTCTTCGGCAGCTCCGACACGCTGGCGGGCGGCTCGCCGATCCGACTCGAGCTTGCCCCTGATGGCGAAGTGTTGATCGAATTCCCACGAGATGCGGGAGCCGACAAACTCTCCGTCGTTTTCGAAAGTTCACCAGATCTGACAACCTGGTCGACCGAAGACGCGGTTTTAGAAAAAGTTACCGTTTCGCCATTTCCCAAGGAAAAGTGGCGCCTCGGCGCAGCCACCGGAGATCGAAAATTCCTGCGGATTCGAGTGGAAAACTAGATCGGCGAGCCGCAGCGGCGATCTAAGACCGCAATCTAGATATACTTTCCATTTAGATCCGCAGACTTGGAACAAGATTTGTCGATGATGCTTTGCCACCAAGCGGATCGCGCGCAGTCTCGCAGATCCGGCCGGGCACGGGCTAGTCGTTCGACTTCACAAATCGGCTACAAAACGAGCCGGTTCGGTGCTAGGGCTATCGAACCATGGCTCCAATAGCAACACTGTGTTCTCTAGCTCGAGCAGCGATTCTTTCCGCGTTCGCCGTGACGGTTTTTTGCCAGTGCGCAAAGAAGCCGGACGAATCAGCGAAAGTTCCCGCGCAGGATGATCTCGATGCGCTCCCCCCGATCAGCAGCCGACCGCTCGCAGCGGCAGGCAGCGCCCCCGAGGGCGAGCCGCTGTTTGAAAAACTGGATTCGCAGCAGACCGGCATCGACTTTGTCCACGTCTGGGATCCGCAGACGCCATACGAAGCACAGCTGTTAAAGACCGGGTTCACTGGCGGTGGCGTGTGCCTCGGCGACTACGATCGCGATGGGCTGTGTGATATTTTCCTAACACGCCCACACGGCGGGCCCGAGCTCTACCGCAACCTCGGCGGGTTCAAATTTGAAAAGGTGACCGTGGCGGCCGAATTACGATTTCCGAGTGCGCTCGCCGGCGGCTGTACGATGGCAGATGTCGACAACGACGGCTGGCTCGACCTCTACGTCTGCACCTACGGCGCCGACAACCAGCTGTTCATCAACCAGCGCGACGGCACATTCCGCGCAGCGAGCGGCGCCGCACGACCCAACCACGTCGGCGCCTCGGTGAAGACGATCTTCGCCGACTACGACAACGACGGCGACCTCGACGCCTTCATCGTCACCAACCGCTACGAGCCAACCGGAAATCCGAAGATCCGCTACTTGGGCACGCAGGGAAATTACACCGTCGCACCAGAGCACCAGGAACTAGTCGGCGTCATCAACCTACCTGAGCGGCAGCAGTTCGTGAAGGGCGCGGGATTCGACCACCTGTTCCGCAATGAGCTCGCCGAGACCGGCAAACTGGCGTGGAGCAACGTGACCAAAGCCGCCGGCATCACCGGGAATTTTCACGGGCTCGATGCGATCTGGTGGGACTACGATGACGATTCCGATCCGGATCTCTACATCGCCAATGACTTCACCGATCCCGATCAATTCCTCCGCAACAACGGCGACGGCACCTTCACTGACATCTCGAAGAAATCGCTGCCCCACACGCCGTGGTTCGCCATGGGCGCGGCGGCGGCCGACTACGATGGCGATGGTTTGCTCGACCTGCTAGCGACCGACATGTCGGCGACCACTCACTACCGGGAAAAAATCTCGATGGGTGCAATGGATGCGGTGGCGTGGTTTCTCGATTGGGCAGAGCCGCGTCAGTACATGCGCAACGCGCTGTATTTAAATAGCGGCACCGAGCGCTTCATGGAGGCCGCGTATCTGAGCGGGCTGGCGAGTTCTAACTGGACCTGGTCGGTCAAGGCGGCCGACCTCGATTGCGACGGGCGCGAGGATGTGTTCTTCACCAACGGCTTCCCGCGCGATTACAACAACGGTGATTTCGCCGCCGAGCTGAAGCGCTCCGGGAACAACAGCGCGGATGCTTGGCTGAGCGCCCCGGAACTGCGCGAGAAGAACCTCGCTTTCAGGAACGGCGGCGAGCTCCAATTCTCCGAAGTTGGCGACGCGTGGGGAATCGGTGAGGAGGGCATCAGTTTCGGATCCGCCGTGGGCGATCTCGATGGCGACGGCGACCTCGATCTGGTGGTCAACCACTTCGGCGAAGCGCCAGGCGTGTTTCGCAACCGCAGCAGCGCCGACCGTCACCGCCTGCGGATCGAACTTGTCGGTCGGCACAGCAACCGACAAGGCATCGGCGCGCGTGTCGATCTCGAACTGGCGAACGGCGAAAAACAGGTGCGTCAGCTCAATCCGGGAAACGGATTTATGTCCGCCGACGAAAGCGCGATCACCTTTGGTTTGGGGAGTTCTGACACCATCAAAAGACTGCTGATCCGCTGGCCCAATGGCGGCATCCAGCAGATCGAAGACGTCCAAGCAGATCACGCCTACACCATCGTCGAGCCGGTGAAGCCTGTAGCCGATCCGCATCTAACCAAACCGATCAGAGGGATGTTTACCTCCTCCGACCTACTCGCCAAAGCCGTCCACAGCGAGACACCGTTCGACGATTTCGCCGTCCAGCCGCTCCTGCCGAACAAACTCTCGCAGCTTGGACCAACGATGGCTTGGGGTGACATCGACGGTGATGGCGATACCGATTTTTTCCTCGGTGGTGCCGCCGGGCAGGCGGGACAGATTTTCCTCCGGCAAAAAAACAGCAGTTTCACGGCGCTCGCCTCCCCCGCCCTCGGAGCGGACGCCACCTGTGAGGACATGGGTAGCGTGCTGGCGGACTTCGATGGCGATGCGGATCTTGACCTGTTCGTCGTCAGCGGTGGCGTCGAAAAATCACCACTGCAAGACCGGCTCTACCTGAACGATGGAAGCGGAACCTTTTCCCCTGCACCACGAGGCAGCCTGCCACCACTCTCCGACAGCGGCGGCTGTGTTGCGGCATCCGATTTCGATCACGATGGCGACCTCGACCTGTTCGTCGGGGGTCGCTGCGTGCCGGGCGCTTACCCCCGCTCGCCCGCCAGTCGGCTGCTGGCCAACGCGGATGGTAAATTCTCAGACGTGACCTTAGAGTTCGCACCCCACCTCCTCGAAGCTGGCATGCTCACTGACGCCGCCTGGTCAGACATCGACGGCGATGGTTGGCAAGATCTGATTCTCACCAGCGAATACGGACCAGTCAAAATTTGCCGCAACCAAGCAGGTGAGAAACTCGGCAACGAATCGCTACCCGGCGCTGGTTGGTGGAATGCGATCGAAGCAGCCGATGTGGATGGCGACGGCGACAGCGATCTCATCGCCGGCAACCTAGGCCTCAACACCAAGTACCACCCGTCCCGCGATCACCCGCAGGTGCTCCTCTATGGCGATTTCTCCGGCGCGGGAAGATCCTCGATCGTCGAAGCCAAACCTGGCGAACGAGGATTGTTGCCGGTACGCGGCAAGAGCTGCTCTTCCGCAGCGATGCCGTTTCTAAAAGACAAATTCACCACCTACCATGACTTCGCCTCGGCATCGCTCGAACAGATCTACAGCAAAGAAAAAATCTCCACCTCATTGCGCCTCGAGGCGGACACTGCGGAGTCTGGGATTTTCTTCAACGACGGTTCTGGCAAGTTCGAGTTCCGCCCGCTGCCACGGCTCGCGCAGATCTCTCCAGTGCGCGACATCGTGAGCTTCGATGCCAACGGCGACGGCAAGCTCGACCTGTTTCTCGCCCAGAATTTCTACACGCCACAGCGCGAGACCGGTCGATTCAATGGTGGCGTCGGACTGCTTCTCACCGGGAGGGGCGACGGCGCCTTCGACCCGGTCTCGCCAAGCCATAGTGGCATTGTCGCACCTGAAGATTCGGCATTCGCCATCGCGACTGACCTTGATGGTGATGGCGACAAGGACCTGGTGATCGCAACCAACGACGGCCCGGTGCGGGTCTTCCTCAGGGATCCGATCACCAGGGAACCCTAGTGCTCCGATTTCACCATCGCAATCTCCACGCGCCTAGCTACACTAAAGTCATGCCATTCAATGTCATCGCCTTCGGCCTCGCTGTCGTCTGTACGCTGTTCGCCGCTTGCTCGAAACAGAAAGAAGTCGTCGTCGCAGAGCCCGAGACGCCAGCCAACCGTGTCCGCGTGCCCGAGTTCCACCTCACCGACCAGGACGGTGGCGACTTCGGGCTCAATCAACTGCGCGGAAAGATTTGGGTCGCCAATTTCATTTTTACCCGCTGCGCTTCGACCTGTCCTGAGCAGACGGCAGAACTCGCCAACCTACAGGCAGAGATGCGCTCCAAGCCACAGCCGTGGCACGAAGATTTCCGCCTGGTGAGCTTCAGCGTTGATCCGCAATACGACAGCCCGGCAGTGCTGGCGGACTACGCAAAAATCAACGCCGCCGACCTGACTCAGTGGAAATTCCTCACCGGTTCGCGGGAGAAACTCTGGCGGCTCAGCGGAGAAGGGTTCAAGCTCCCAGTGCTCGAAGGTGATAGCGAAACTATCATCACCCACAGTTCGCGCTTCGCGCTGGTCGACCGCGACACCAACATCCGTGGCTGGTACCAATCGGGCGACGAGGCCGAACTCGCAAAACTGCGCAGCGAGCTCGAACGCATCGCAGCCGAAAGCCCATCCACGCCCGCCGCAAAACCCTACGCGATCGTCCCGGTCAAAGGGGACGTGCTCGCCCCAAAGTGGCTCGGGGCACGCGCCGCACAACAGATCGCCGCGGCAGGTGAAATCGGCGTCGACCACGATTTCAAATTCAGCGACAAGATCTTCGCAAGCGGCATCACCTTCGAGCACCAGATCGTCGATGATGCCGGCAAGCACCACAAACCGAACCACTACGACCACGGCAACGGCGTGGCGGTCGCGGATGTCGACGGCGATGGCCTGCTCGACCTCTATTTCTCCACCCAGCTCGGCTCCAACCAACTGTGGCGCAACACCGGGGGCGGAAAATTCACCAATATCACCACGCCCGAGATCCGCCTAGCTGACAAGGTCGGCGTCAGCGCCTCGTTCGCGGACACTGACAACGACGGCGACCCGGACCTGTTCGTAACCAGCGTCCGCGGCGGCAATCAGTTCTTCATCAACGACGGCAACGGCAAGTTCACCGATGCGACCGAATCTGCCGGGCTCGGCTACTCCGGGCACTCGTCAGGCGCGGTATTTTTCGACTACGACCGCGACGGGCTGGTCGATCTTTTTCTCTGCAACGTCGGCAGCTACACCACTGATGAGATCGGACGCGGCGGCTACTACGTCGGCTACATGGACGCCTTCGGCGGCCACCTGCACACCGATCGCGGCGAGCGCAGCACGCTCTACCGCAACTTGGGCGGCAACCGTTTCGCGGACGTGTCCGAGTCGACCGGGCTCGTCGATACGAGTTGGAGCGGCGACGCCAGCCCGATCGATGGCAACGGCGACGAGTGGCCCGACCTCTACGTGCTCTCGATGCAGGGCAACGATGAGTACTACGAGAACGTCGGGGGCAAACGCTTCGAGAAGAAG
>JBLHKE010000270.1:0-9585 GCA_047619485.1 Verrucomicrobiales bacterium
TCTTCCAGCGGATCTTTCCACGCCCCCCAGTCTCGCCTCCCCCACTACCATCGAGAGCAGCTACCTAGATGAAGTCGAACGTCCGGCTACGACAGTTGCGGATACGGTTCAGCTCTGGTTTGCACGCGACAGCCAATGGCGAATCAAAACCTTCGCAATTGATCACGATATTTACGTACACACGCTCGATACTTCGGAGACTCGTCTTTCGGTCGAACGTGCCAAGGAAAATATTAAGAAAACCTATGGCGACGTGACATCTCGCATCCTAGTCATCAATTTTCCAGATCCAACGAACGATCACGATGTGCAGCGCATCCTCAAAGAAAACGAACTCAATGGAAGCTTGGAGATAGCCGCCGCAGGCTTTTCCTTCTACAATCCTGATCGGGGACGCTACCGATCGAAGTCAAAGCCCAAGTTACAGGACAAGCCGCATCGGGTAGACAAGAGAATCAACCTCCCACAGGGTGCGCCGTTAGAGGAATGTTTTTAAATGTGTACTAGGTTAGTATGTGTGCAACGGCATGCTCCATGCGAGCTGATATACACTCCAACGACGACGGTTCGATCACTGTTAGTGCAACCCTCACCCCGGGCGAATCGACGCTCGAGAGCGAGCGTAGAGTGCAGGCAGCGGTCAACGAAATCGGCTGCGCAGCGACCGGCGAGTGCCTGCGACGCTTCGACACCGACGGCGCCAAGCTCGAAGTAGGCGGCCGCAAACTCACCAGCTGCGGGCTGCGTCCGAAGGACTACCAGACCCCCTACTGCGTCACGCGCATCGAGCGGCACGCCTACCAGGGCTGCAAGGGCGGCGCCACCTACTGCCCACTGGAATACGGTGCGCGCATCATGCGCACGGCCACACGTCTCTTCGCGATGCAGAGATCGTTCAAGTAAGCGAACAACGACGCCACCACCGTCGTGCGCGACCTCGATCAACACGGCCGCAAGGTCACGCGCAGCTACGTGCTCTAGGTCGCCGCCGACGTCGCCTCGGTAGTCGATGAGAAAGCCAGCTGGAGCGGCAGACACCCTGCATGGAGAGTTCGAAGTTGCCCGCGCTGGCAAGCGCGACGGCACGGCAGAAGCCGAGTTTCTCGACCGTGCCATCAGCTACTTCGGCAACCACAGAGAACGAATGAAGTCTAAGGTCTATCGGTCGATGGTCTTGCCGATCGGTTCAGGGGTGACCGAGGCGGCCTGCAAGACGGTGGCGAAAGAGCGGCTCTGCGGCAGCGGGATGAGGTGGACGCATGAAGGGGTGGAGGGAGTGCTTTCGCTGCGTACACTAACCAAGAGCGGCAACCGCTGGGAACAGTTCTGGGCGAAAGCGACACGCTTCGGATTCACGAAGATAAACAAACCGAAGCGCAAGAGGAAGATATAGAAGTGACACTAACAGAATCATATAGATCTATATCCAATTATAGTTTACTAACTGCGCACCCCAATGATCCGGCCATCGGATTCCAGCTCAGCCGCGGTGATTACCTCAATGTCGACTGCCCACTAGGCGGCTCAGGAATACGACTTGGTCATCTCTTCCAACAGCACCTCGACGATGGCATTTGTTTAATTGCTAGTCTTGATCTTGGTAGCGGCTAATGCGCCTAGATGGGAAAACGCAGAGACGCCGTGTGGCTGAGTTGCGGGGGCTCAGCGCACACGCGGTAGTTGGAAAAGTATTATTCGCCGCCCCGGTTGCCTGTTTCCATTCTTTTGGCACGAGGGCTGCTCCGCTTTCTAAGCGGCACCGTCTTCCCGTGACGGAAGCCGTAGGGATTAAAGATCACCAAAACCAACCAACTAAAAATTAAGATACAATGAAAACTCGAAGCTCAATTCTGACCGCCCTAGCGCTGGTCGCATGCCCATCAATTACATTCGCTGGCGAAATGGCACCCGCGCCGGTGGAAGAGCCGGCTGTTGGCTCCGCCGTCTCAGGAGTTATCTCCCTCGACGTCAATACCCACTTCATCTCGTACGGCGCTGATATCTGGGGCGCCGGAAACGACTGGGCAGATGCTTTGTTCAACCCGCTCGTCGAGATCTCGTTCGCGCTGAGCGACAATCTTACCCTCAGTGTAGGAACCTGGTGGGATGTGAACGACAATGCTTCATCCAACATCGGTGACAGCATCCAAGAGATCGATGTCTGGGCCGGGCTAGCGCTCACCACAGGCAAGCTGACCACCAGCTTGGTCTACCAGGAGTGGCTCTATGCAGATGAGTCAGAGCGCATCGTAGACCTGATCTTCGCGCTCGACGCACCGCTCAGCCCATCGTTGACCTTGCACGGACGCGTCGACGAGGGCGCTTCGGGTGGCGACACCGGTGTAGTGGCAGTCGCTGGCATCGAGATCCCACTCGTCGACACCGACAGCTTCTCGCTTGCCATTCCGGTCAACGTCGCGGCTGCGACCGACGGGTTCCACGGTGGTGATGGTGGATTCGCCTACGCATCGGCAGGCCTCGGTGCCTCGGTGCCGCTCAGCTTCATCAGCTCAGATCTCGGTGAGTGGGCGCTCAATGCAGGAGTCACCTACTACTACACGAACAGCGATGTCATCCCAAACAACCCTGACGAGAGCTTCGTCACCGGTTCGCTCGGCGTGAGCGTCAGTTTCTAGAGATTTAGAACGAGAAACCAACCCAACAGAAACAAGATATAGATGAAGAACCTCAACAAATTTATCGGAATCACTGGTCGTGGATTACTCCTCAGCACCGCGATTTTCGTCTCCGCATGCGGTGGCCCTGACCCGAAAGAGGCAGCCGATCCACCTGCCGAGGAGCCGAAAGTGGCCGCAGCAGAGCCAATGAAGAAAGAGCCAGTGCCGACTCCAGTCGTGACGGAGGCGACACCGGCACCTGCGCCAGCCAGTGGAGGAACTGTGAAAGTCGGAGTGCTGCACTCACTCAGTGGCACGATGGCGATCAGTGAGACCTCGCTGCGCGATGTCCTGCTGTTCACCTTCGACGAGATCAACGCCGCTGGCGGTGTCTTGGGTAAGATGATCGAGCCCGTCGTCGCGGACGGTGCGTCTGACTGGCCTCTGTTCGCTGAGAAGGCGGAGCAGTTGATCGTCCAGGACAAAGTGTCAGCCGTGTTCGGCTGCTGGACTTCGGTCTCCCGTAAGTCGGTGTTGCCGGTCTTCGAAAAGCACAAGAACCTGCTCTTCTACCCAGTCCAATACGAGGGCGAGGAGATGTCACCGAACATTTTCTACACTGCGGAGGCCGTGAACCAGCAGGCAATCCCTGCTGTCGAATTCCTCCTCAAGGAGGGGATGAAGAAATTCTACCTGATCGGCACCGACTACGTCTACCCACAGACGACGAACCTCGTCCTGTTTGAGTACCTGCTTTCCAAGGGCATCCCAGTCGAGAACATCGGCGGTGGACTGCGCCAGGACAGTGCCGGCAAGGTGATCTCGGCGGGTAACTATACGCCCTTCGGCCACAGCGACTTCCAGCTCATCGTGGCAGACATCAAGAAGTTTGCCGCCTCGGGTGATGCCTGTGTGATCAACACGATCAACGGTGACGCCAACGTGCCGTTCTTCAAAGAGTTCGCCGCATCCGGCCTGAGTTCAGAAGACTGCCCGGTGGTTTCATTCTCGCTGTCAGAGGACGAGTTCCGCTCGTTGCCAGCGAAAGACCTAGTCGGCCACCTCGGTTGCTGGACCTACTTCATGTCTATCGACAGCCCGGCCAATACGAAGTTCAAGACGAACTTTCAGAGCTGGCTGGCGAAGACAAGCACGCCAGGAATCATCAAGGAGAACCGCGTAACTTGCTCGCCTATGGTGCTATCCTACAACGGTGTGTATCTGTGGAAGGCTGCGGTCGAGAAGGCCGGAAGCTTCGATCCTGAGAAGGTGATGGAAGCGCTCGAGAGCGGCATCTCCTTCGACGGCCCTGGGGGCAAGGTCACCTCACAGCAGAACCACCATATGACCAAGACCGTCTACATCGGCGAGACTTTGGAGGACGGCCAGTTCGGCATCTCGGAGACCATCCCAGACGTGGTCGGCGAGCCATTCTTGAAAGGCACTTTCCAGTAAACATCGAATTAGCCCCTGCCTGCCCTGCTTGAACTTCTTCATCTTGGCGGGCGGGTGGGGGCGCTCCGATCTTTTTCAACCAATTGATGATCCGGCTCCTAGCCTGCCTCTTGCTAATAGGCGCCGCTGTGCAATCAGCGCTGGCAGACGAAGCTGAAGCGAGGCGCCTGCTCGTGCAGTTGGTGTTGGCCGAGGACGACGAGCGCGAAGCTATCCTAGAGACTCTCGCCGACCAGGGCGAGCCGATTATCGGCGAGATGGCCGCTGGCTGGCGCATCGGTCAGGTATTTCGCGACACGGTTCCCGGCTCGACTGAGGAGATCGCCCTTCTGAAATCTGTCGAGCAATACACCAACCTACTCACTGGCGAAACCGTCGTTCCGTCGGGTGATCTGAAGATTGACCGACCGTCGCGCACGGTGAAAAAGATCCTCAGACGGTTAGTTGATCTCATCGACCTGAATTCGCCGGAAAAATCGAAACGTATCGCGGCAGCCGAGAAGCTCGGGATGAGCCAGAATCCCGAATACCTGCCGGAATTGCAGACGCGGGTCGGCAAGCAGGACAACCAGAAAGTCCGCGCTGCGTTCGAGGAGGCGATCCATATTTCCCAACTGGCCAACGGCACTCCGGAGGAGAAGCTTGCGGCGGTGAAGGCGCTGGGTGAAGTGAAATCATTCCCCGCCAAGGATTTCATCGAAGCAGTGATCGCTGACGAGGCCAAGCCCTCAGATGAACTCAAAACTGCTGCCCGTATCGCGATCGAAGCGATCGAATCCAGGCAGAAGTTTGTCGATTTCATCGGCACCCTATTCCGTGGGCTGAGCCTGGGTTCAGTGCTTTTGTTAGTGTCCTACGGCCTGGCGATCACCTTTGGCCAGATGGGCGTGATCAACATGGCTCACGGCGAGTTTATCGCCATCGGCGGCTACACCACCTACTTCGTGCAGAACAAGTTTGCCGCGATGTATGGCGTCGGCACTCCCGCCTACGGTTACTATTTTCTACTGGCAATCCCGCTGGCGTTCATCGTCGCAGCGATCGTCGGAGCAGCATTGGAGAAGGGGATGATCCGCTTTCTCTATAGCCGCCCACTGGAGTCGCTGCTGGCGACCTGGGGCATCTCGATGATCCTCCAGCAACTGTTCCGCCTATGGTTCGGCGCAGCGAACGTCGCAGTGGCTGCACCGAAATGGCTCGAGGGGAGTTTACAGATCGGTGGCGTCTCGATGTCCTACAGCCGGGTGGCACTCATCGTCTTCGTCGTGCTGGTGGTCATCGTAACCTTTCTCTTACTCTCCAAGACCAACTGGGGATTGCATGTGCGTGCCACCATGCAAGACCGGAAGATGGCCTCCTGCCTGGGCGTGCCATCGGGGCGGGTCAACATGATCACCTTCGCTTACGGATCCGGCCTCGCCGGCCTGGCAGGTGCGTTCCTCTCGCAGATCGGCAACGTCGGCCCGTCGATGGGGCAGACCTACGTCGTCGACAGCTTCATGGTCGTGGTGGTCGGCGGCGTCGGCAACCTGCTCGGCACCGCGCTCTCGGCGCTTGGCATCGGTATGATCGACCAGGGCCTGCAGCCACTCCTCGGGCCGGTGATGGGCAAGATCTCGGTGCTGCTGATGATCATCCTGTTCCTGCAATTCAAGCCTGGCGGCATCTTCCCCGCCCGTTCGCGTAGCCTCGACGACTGATCACGACCGATGGCTAACATTCTGACGGAAATCGGCCGATGCGGCTGTTTCAAGCACAAGGGAGACCTCGGTTTCATCGCTGTAGTGCTGCTCTTTATCGTCGCTTTGCCGCTTGGCAATAGCCTGTTCGGCGAGGGCTCGCCACTGCACATCACCAGTTTCACCATGGGCGTGTGGGGGAAATACCTCTGCTACGCGGTGCTGGCGGTGAGCCTCAACATGCTGTGGGGCTACACCGGTCTGCTGTGCCTCGGCCACTGTCTGTTCTTCGCGCTCGGCGGCTACGCCTTCGGCATGTACCTGATGCTGATGATCGGCGATCTAGGTGCCTACGGCAGCAAGTTGCCGGACTTCATGGTGTTCCTCGGCTACGAGGAACTCCCCGCGCACTGGGTGCCATTCTACAACCCGTTCTTCGCGATCGCGGCCGCGATGATCGTCCCTGGGTTGGTCGCGCTGATCTTTGGAACCTTGGCATTCCGCTCGCGCATCAAAGGCGTGTATTTCGCCATCCTCACACAGGCGCTGACCTACGCCGCCTCGCTGATGTTCTTCCGTAACGACTTCACCTTCGGCGGCAATAACGGGTTCACCGATTTCAAACTCATCTTCGGCGCGGACATGAACGCGGACTCGACCGCGCGCGGGCTGTTGATCGCCTCCGGCCTGCTATTGATCGCGGTCTACTGCCTAGTCGCGTGGACCCTAGAGACGAAGTTCGGCAAGGTGCAACGCGCTATCCGCGACTCCGAAAACCGCGTGCGCTTCTCCGGCTACTCGACCACGCACTACAAGGTTTTCATCTTCACCCTCAGCGCTATGATCGCCGGACTGGCGGGCGTTCTCTATGTGCCGCAGGCGGGAATCATCAACCCCGGCGAGATGCTGCCGTCGAAGGGCTTGGACATCGTCGTGTGGGTCGCCGTCGGTGGCCGTGGTACCAAGCTCGGGCCGATCATTGGTGCCATCCTTGTGAGTCTTTTGAAAAGCTGGGCGACGCGCGCGCACGCGGAGAGCTGGCCGATCATCCTCGGATGCCTGTTCGTGTTCGTTGTGCTGTTCATGCCGAACGGTGTGGTCGGTCTGTGGGCACAGGTCAAGGGGTGGCTGGCAAATCGCCGGAGTAAAACAGGCAACCCGGAACCCGCCACGACATGATTCATTCTCCAGTCTACCGCGATACCGACCTGACGCTCTCCGTCGAGGGCGCGACCAAATCGTTTGATGGTTTCCGAGCGATCAACGATCTGAATTTCTACCTCGGCGACGGCGAGCTGCGCACCGTCATCGGCCCGAACGGCGCGGGCAAGAGCACCTTCATGGATCTCATCACCGGTCGCACGCGCCCCGACGAGGGCACACTCACTTACCACCGCGAGGACGGGCGCGATTTCGATCTCACCAAGCTGCGCGAGTACGAGACCAACCGGCTCGGTATTTCCCGGAAATTTCAGACACCTAGCGTCTACACACAGCACACGGTCTATGAAAATTTGCAGCTCTCGCTCAACCATGATCGCGGCGTTTGGAAGGCTTTGCTCTACAAAGAATCACCCGCCGACCGGGAACAGATCGAGTCCGCCCTCGAGCTGATCCGCTTGCAGGACAAGCGTGGCGAACTCGCAGGAAGCCTCTCGCACGGCCAGAAGCAGTGGCTTGAGATCGGTATGTTGTTGGCGCAAAAACCGCGCATCCTGCTGGTCGATGAGCCGGCCGCGGGCATGAGCGACGAGGAGACGGAGCGCACCGGCGAACTGCTCATCAGCCTCGAGGGCAAGCACAGCGTCGTCGTCGTCGAGCACGACATGGTGTTCGTCCGGCAGATCGCCCGCCGCGTCACCGTGCTGCATCAGGGCCACGTTCTGAAAGAGGGAACCTTCTCCGAGGTGGCTTCCGACAAAGAGGTGCAGGAAGTCTATCTAGGCCGCAGCAAACACGACTAGAGAAAGATGAGCGACGCCGAACCAACAACTCCCAAGCCGCGCCTGCAACTCGAAGGCGTCGAGGCTACCTACGACCAGTCATTGATCCTGCGTGGTGTCGATATGGAAGTGCCGGAGAACTCAGTGGTTGCTCTGCTCGGCAGGAACGGCGTCGGGAAAACGACCGTCTTGCGCACCATCATGGGCCAGGTGAAACTTACTGCCGGCACGCTGTCAATGGACGCGAAATCAATTGCCGGGCGCAGCACGGAGGCACGTGCGCGCGGCGGCATCGGCTATGTCCCGCAGGGGCGCGACATCTTTTCCAACCTCACCGTTTGGGAAAACCTCAAAGTGAGTCTCAGCGTCGTCGGCAAGGCCGGTCGGGAGCGGCTCGACGAGGTCTACGAGCTCTTCCCGGTGCTAAAAGAAATGAAATCGCGCAAGGGCGGCGTGCTGTCCGGCGGGCAGCAACAGCAGCTGGCCATCGGGCGGGCGCTGTTGACGAATCCTACCGTCTTACTGCTGGACGAGCCGACCGAGGGCATCCAGCCGTCCATCATCGACCAGATCGAGGACGCCATCCTCTATCTGAAGAAAAACCGTCAGATGAGCATCCTGCTGGTGGAGCAGTACCTCGATTTCGCCAAGGCCACGGCGGATTATTTCTACATCATGGAACGCGGCGTCGTCGTGGAGGGCGGAGCGATCTCCGCGCTCACCGACAAGGTCACCGATAAATACCTTTCCGTCTAAAAACCGAATGCACCTAACCCCCCGAGAACGAGACAAACTGATGGTCGTGGTAGCGGCCGACCTCGCGCGCCGCCGCCAAGCGCGCGGGTTGAAATTGAACTACCCGGAGGCGATCGCGATCATCACCTACGAGATCTTCGAGGGCGCGCGTGACGGCAAATCCGTGGCCGACCTGATGGACGAGGGCACGCGCATTCTGACGCGTGACGATGTGATGGAGGGCGTGCCGGAGATGATCCACGAGGTGCAGGCCGAGGCGACTTTTCCCGACGGCACCAAGCTTGTCACCGTCCACCAACCGATCCAATAACCTATGATCCCAGGAGAAATCATCACCAAACAGGATGCGCCACCACTGCAAGGCAATGCGGGGCTGGATGCCAAGATCATCGTCGTCGCCAACAGCGGCGATCGGCCGATCCAGGTGGGTAGCCATTTCCATTTCTACGAGGTGAACTCCGCGTTGGCGTTCGAGCGCGAGTCGGCACGCGGCTTTAGGCTCGACATCCCAGCGGGCACCGCCATCCGTTTCGAGCCGGGCGACGAGCGCGAGGTGCCTATTGTGGCGCTTGCTGGCGCGCGTGAAGTGTGGGGATTAAACGGAAAAATCAACGGGCCACTAGCGACATGAGCATCGAACTGACACGCCAACAATACGCCGAGACCTACGGGCCAACCGTCGGCGACCAGGTGCGCCTCGGCGACACCGAATTGTTCATCGAAGTCGAACGTGATCTCATCGCTGAGGCCGGTGGCTACGGCAACGAGGTCAAGTTCGGCGGCGGTAAAGTCATCCGCGATGGCATGGGCCAATCGTCCACCGCGGGTGACGCGGATTGCCTCGACCTAGTCATTACCAACGCACTAATCCTCGATCCGGAGGTCGGTATCTTGCGCGCGGACATCGGAATTAAAGCCGGACGCATCGTCGGCATCGGTCACGCTGGTAATCCCGGCATCCAGGACGGCATCGGCTCGGTGATCGCGGATCCGCAGTCAGGGGAATGCGACCCGATGGTGATCGGGGCGGGTACCGAGGCGCTGGCGGGGGAGGGGATGCTCGTCACCGCGGGTGGGGTCGATTCGCACGTCCATTTCATCTGCCCGCAGCAGATCGACGAGGCGCTCGCCAGC
>JBLHKE010000271.1:0-9538 GCA_047619485.1 Verrucomicrobiales bacterium
CGTCGCCAGTCGATCAGCATGGCGTCGCCATTCGCGCGGCTATCCTTATAAGGCACACTCAGGGCACCGAGGCCCGGTCGCCCAGCAGTCGCCCAGCAGTCGCCAGAGTATTGGTCACCGGTGTCACCGTCCCTGAGTTGGGGATCAGCACGGTCGGTTGTGATGGTGTTCACCTCGGTACGACGCCCCTCTTAGACTCACCGTTACAAAACGGCGAAATCGCTCTCGAGAGCCGAGCCAACTCCAAACCATCAAGCACGCAATACGATAATTATAAATGATTTACACATAATTTAATCGCACGCCCGGATCACGGAGCCCACGCCCAATAATCATGTTTAATTTGATTAATTATAATAAATATTGCAAATCCATTAAGCGTTTTCCTGTTATGATCTGCCAAAGCCTCACCTTTGATTCGATTGCTTCCCCTCAGGGGAACGCGACCCGTGCGCCGTCACTCCCCGAGCCTCCCCAACTAGCACCCCTCACCAGATCTCGATTACGATCGTAGCCGACCATGGGAATTCGCGCCTATCTGTTTGGGATCATTGCCGTCTGCACCATCGGTGGGCTCACGCTTTCAGCAGTTCTGCATACTTGGTTCCAGAAACTCGAGTACCGGCACAGCGCGGTTGGTGAGAGCGCGCTTACTCTGAAGGAAATCTCCTACGCGAGCGACAGCCTAGCAAGCCTCCGCATCACGGCCTCACTCGTCATCGAAAAGGGGGATCCCCGCCTGGCGGAGAGTGCGATCATAATGCAAGGGCACCCTCGCCAACCTAGACAACCTCCGCTCCAAGCCCCTGCTTTCGAACTCGGCGAGCGATCTCGACTTCGCACATATTCAACTTTCCAAGCTCAAGCAACACCTTAGCGATGTCGCCGGAGCAAGCGATCACGCTCCGATCAACACAGATAGCATCCTAGCGGATTTCAACACGAGCGCCAACGACCTAGTCGGCGTCATCGAACGCCTGAAAACGAGTATCCACCAGATCACCGCCCTCTCGGAAGAAAAACTCCAACACGAACTCAAACTTTTCTACACCGTTTCGATCTGGACGGTAGGTCTCTACATTCTCAGCAGCTTTGTCCTCGGAAGTTGGGCCTGGTCACGAATGGTACAACCACTCCAAGCGCTCACCGTCGCAGCGCACCGCTCGATGCAGGACGGCTGCACGTTCGACCACGGGGAAAGCGGGCCGAGCGGGGTACGGGCACTCTCAAATACCATCGGGCAGTTCGTCAGCCAACTCGAGGACATCGTCGACCAGCGTGCCGATCAGCTCCGGGAGAAAACGAAACCTCTCGGATCAGAGATCGAAGTCCGCATCGCCGCCGAAGAAAAACTCGAGGCCGCGCGCATCGGCGCAGAGAATGCGAACGAGGCGAAGAGCGAGTTCCTCGCGAACATGAGCCACGAGATCCGCCCCCCCCTCAATGCGATTCTAGGGTTCACCGATTTCCTCAACGATTCCCAGCTCGATGAGGAACAGGCAAATTACGTTCACATCGTCCGCTCCAGCGGAAACTCGTTGCTCACACTCGTGAATGACATCCTCGATTTCTCCAAGATCGAGGCGGGCAAAACTCGAGATTGAACAGCGCCCATTCTACCTGCGTGACTGCATCGAATCGACGATCGACGCCGTCGCGCCGAGGGCGATGGAAGGCGCCCTCAACCTCGGCTATCACATGCCTGCCAACACACCCTGCTGCATCGTCGGCGATGAGGCTCGCCTCAGACAGATCCTACTCAACCTCTTGGGGAATGCAGTGAAATTCACCAAAGCCGGAGCCGTCGAGGCACGGGTGACGATCATTCACAACGAGGACACCAACAGGTCTGAACTCCGCTGCCTCGTGACGGACACCGGGATCGGCATCGCCTCGGAGAAGCTTGGGAAACTGTTCCAGTCGTTCGAACAGCTTGAATCGTCGACCACCCGTCGCTTCGGTGGGACCGGTCTCGGGCTATCCATCAGCAAGCGCCTCGTCGAACTGATGGGCGGCAGCCTCAGCGTAGTGAGCAAAATCGGCGAGGGGTCGACCTGCGCCATCAGCCTGCCTGTCGAGATCGCCAACTTGGAGCCGCGTAGGTTCGAGAATCACCACCACCAAGCACTGGACGAAAAAAAGTTACTTCTCCTCAACCCGGGTGAATCAAGCCGGGAGACGATCATCGACCACGCGGAGCTCTGGGGCTGCCACCTCGAGGTGGCCAACACGGTTGACGAAGCGATCCAGCGCATCAAGCAGGGCGAGCGCTTCGATCTGATCGTGACCCAGATCGACAGCGAGATCGCGAGTCCAGAACGGCAGCGCGAGCTAGCCGCGTCCCATCTGCCAACGCCCCCAGAGCTAATCGCCCTGCGCCCCCACGACATCTCCCTTCCCGAGGATAGCCCATTCTCTGCTTCGGTCACCACCCCCCTGAAACCTGCGACCCTCTTCAGCCGCATCTACGACCTCACAACGTCGCCAGCCCCTCGATTGGAGACCACCAAGCTCACGAAATCTGTAAGACGAAACATTGCCCCCGCAACGGAACTCCAACCATTAAATCTACTCGTCGCCGAGGATGTCGAAGTGAATCGCAAACTGATCCACCTGATGTTGGAGAAGCTAGGCTACGGAGCCGACTTCGCGAAGAATGGCCGCGAGGCATTAGAGATGGCCTGCGACCAGAACTACGACATCATCTTGATGGACATGCAGATGCCCGAACTTGATGGCTTGCAGGCCACCATCAAAATCCGTGAACAGATCCCCGGAGGCGGACCAGTCATCTTGGCGGTCACCGCCAACTCGATGGACCGGGATCAGCTCCGCTGCCTCGAAGCTGGTATGGACGACCACCTCAGCAAACCTCTCGCGCTCCCCGAGCTCAAAAGCGCCCTCAGTAAATGGTCACCCGGCTCAGGCGGACGGAGATCACGACGAGCGGCCGAAGGCTTACTCGCCTGATCCCCTCACTTCGCTACCCCAGGGATCGTGATCGCCCCCAGCAACTGCCGAGCTGTGTGCAAGCCATCTAGAGCGAATCGGCTGCCCGGCGCAGAGAGACTTCGGGTCTTCCGCAGCAGCTGATGCGCTTTAGTGGTGGCAATCGCCTTCGAACGCCCCGATAGCATCCGAACTATGTCACACCCGTTCAAAGCCCTCGGAGTCCCCTCAGATCTCATCAAGGGAATCGCCGAACTCAACATCCACACCCCAACGAAAGTCCAGGAGGAGGCCATTCCCTTCCTCATGCAGGACGGTGGCGAGCTCATCGCCCAGGCGCAGACCGGCACCGGCAAGACCGCCGCGTTCGGCCTGCCGCTCCTCACGAAAGTCGATCCGAAATCTGACCTCGTCCAAGCCCTCGTCATCGCCCCCACCCGCGAGCTCGCCAAACAGATCGGCAAACAGCTATTCCGCTTCACCAAATACGCCGACAGCAAAATCTTCATCGAAGTCCTCTGCGGCGGCGACAAGATCGACCTCCAGATTTCGCGCCTGCAACGCCCGACCCAGATCATCGTCGCCACCCCAGGCCGCCTGATGGACTTGCTCGAGAGGAACGCCCTCACCATCGAGCACATCAAACACCTCGTCCTCGACGAAGCCGACGAGATGCTCAGCCTCGGCTTCCAAAAAGAACTGCGGCGAATCTTCGAAATCACAGCCAACCGCAAGAGCACCTGGCTGTTCTCCGCCACCTTCCCCGACCGGGTCAACTACCTCATCAAAGATTGCATGCGCGCCGACGAGGCGAAATCCATCAAGGTCGATCACACCCAGGTCGTCAACCGCGACATCTCCCACAAATTCGCCATCGTCGACCGTGCCGAGAAGACTGATTACATCAGCGACTTCCTCACGCGCCAGAAAGAGAACCGCGGCCTCATTTTCTGCCGCACCAAAGCCGGCGCCATCACCCTCAGCAAACAGCTCACCACCAAAGGCCACTCGATCGACGTCCTGCAAGGCGACCTCACCCAGTTGGAGCGCGACAAAGTCATGCGCGCCTTCAAGAAAGAACGCGTGCAATTCCTCATCGCCACCGACGTCGCAGCCCGCGGCATCGACATCGAGGGCCTGTCATTCGTCCTCCACCACCAGCCGCCCGACCAGCTAGAATATTACACCCACCGTAGCGGTAGAACCGGACGGGCGGGTAAAAAGGGGGCTTCGATCGTGCTACTGGAGCCACGCGAACGAAAGAGGATCGATCGCATGGAAGAGGAACTCGGTGTCTCATTCAGAGAGTTGTAAAACGGATCAACTAGATGAGTTGCCTCTGCTCGATTACATCCTTTCTGATGTACTAGCGTGCATCATTTTTGGTGAAAAATAAAATCTGATTGAGCTCCTGATCAAGGAGCTTGGGGCGTCTTGCCACGAGTTTTTCAGGGGCAGGGCGAGACGCCCAAAGTTCCTTGGATCCACCACCTACGTGTGACAATCACAAATCTTGATACGCGGCGGTACAACTAATTGGGGCCACGCTAAGGGCTTGTCAGTAAATAACTCCTACAATCTGCTGGTTATTTTGGCCATCACCCGCGTTAGCTTCCAACTCAAATAGCCCGCTATAATCGCTGAAATCTGCCTTGGTGCTGGCTAAAATTCCTGCGCCTCTTTGTATGACTTATTTCCTGACAACCCCTAAGGCAACAACCCAAGCACCATTACAAGAATCGGTTGCCACAAGATCACCAGACTGATCACCAGCGCGATCCAAGCCGTCGACCGAAATTTCCGGATCCAGAACAACTGCGGCACGATCACGGTGCTCACCATGCCCGCCCAGTAATACAACGCATACGGACCCGTCGTCAGATTCACAAAAGCCGCCCTCTCATAGGGATCATCTCCAAACAGCATCAGCAACCCGCCAAACTCGATCGCTGCCGCAACAGCGCCCAATCCGATCACAGCAAAGGCGAGTCTATTCACCACCACCATCAGCCCCCGCCTGCGCATCGCAATTGCGCTCACCAAGGCAAGCGCCGCACACACTCCGGAAAAGAGAGCGCCTAAAGTGTAGTAGCACGGATCGATCATGCCGGGATCCTCAGGCGGTCGAAGCGAGCGCAGCCCGCACCCGCTCCAGCCCCAGCGTCCCCAACACCTCATCCAAACGCTCGCGCGCGACCGGGATGTGCTTCAGAAAATCTACCCTCCCCTTCCCAACGCCGAGGAACCCGTAGGCCCCCATCGCCTGCATCAGGCGCTGGGCTGCGCAGCGATAGAAAACGCCGAGCCACTCGTCGTAGTCGACATTGAGTTCGGCGATTTCAAAATACATGCGCAACAATTCACCCCGCTCCGCATCCGAAATCCCCACATACGGATCGTAGAGCAGCGAGGCGACATCGTATTCGGGCCGCCCGAGCCGTAGGCCTTGGTAGTCGATCAGGAAGACCTCTCCATCGCGCACCATCACATTCTCCGATTGGAAATCTCGGTGCACCAAGAACCGTGGCATCGCCGCCAATTCCTGACGCAACGCAGTCAGCTCTGCGCCACCCAACAAATCATCGACGGCTCCATCGGAGAAGCGCCGCAGGTACTGCTCAACAAAATATTCCTGTTCCCAAAGATAGAGCGCCTCATCGAAAGCCGGCTGCAAATCGATCGTCGCCGAATCCATCCGGTGTAGTTTCGCCACCTCGATCATGGTTTTCCGATACAGGTCTCGACGCTCGGGCCAAGCGTCGTCGCGATGCGCCCACAGGTCATCGGAACCCAAGTCCTCGATCCACAGAAACTTCCTATCGAGGTTCTTGCCGACAATCGCCGGGACATGGACACCCGACCTTGCAAGAAAATCACTCACTCCAAGAAACGCGGCATTGTCAGGACGCGCATCCGTGTAAGCCATGAACACCAGCGGTGCGGCCCCCTCGCAGTTGAGCCGGGCGTAAGATCGGTCCGAGCCCCCTTTGTTGATCGGCTCGACACTGATTTGACCTTCTGCCATCGACGCGACACATAGCCGGGTCTCACGAATAATATCAGCGCTATCCATCCCTAAACGTTCTCGTAATCTAAGTTGCCACTAGCCACCTGCCCCGAGCGCACGATGCAGTGATCCAATTTCGCGCCCGCCGCGACTTCGCCGCCAGGCCACACCAAAGTCCCGCTCAACTCAGCGCCCTCACCGACTTTCGCATCTGCACCGACACAGCTCGCCCCATCGATCTTCGCGCTATCAGCAACCGCTGCCGACTCGTGCACCGCTACCTTCCAACACGGTTCCGCGCACTCGTCGTAGATCGGAAAGTCCGTGCCACCGATCGCGGGATGCGCTTCAAGGTAGGTCTCGCGACAGCCGAGATCCCACCAGTTACCGGCATCGATCACCACACCACCGAGCATTCCACTATCACGGATCAGCTCGAGGAAAATATGGATCACCGAATGTTTTTCGCCGTGCCACAAGCACTTCAAAAATTCCGGTTCGCAGATGTAGATCCCAGTGAACTGGAACTCGCCCTCAGCGCCAGTCCCCAGTTTGTTGCGGATGTCAGTGACCTTGCCGGTCTGTTGATCGAGAGCGATGTGCTCCGCAGGCCCATCGGTCCGCAGCACCAGCGTGACGACATTGCCAGAATCACGATGCGCAGCTAAAGCGTCCTCGAGCGGCAGGTCGGTGAGGATGTCGCCGTTGTAGACCACAAAGGTATCGCCCGCAAGGAGGTCGGCCACATTGTCAATGCCACCGCCAGTTTCCAAAAGCACTGGCTCGTGGCGAAAATGGATGGGGGCACCGTTGTATTCCGACTCGGGGTAATGCTCCGCATAGGCCTCCGCGCAGTGGTGGGTGTTCACCACGAACTCGGTCACACCTGCACGCTGTAGGTGGTCGAACGCAAAACTGATCAGCGGTCGCTGATAGACTGGAATGAGGGGTTTGGGGAGAAACTCGGTGAGCGACTTGAGCCGGGTGCCGAGTCCAGCTCCGAGGACGAAAGCTTTCTTCACGCCCGAACTCTTGACGGGCACCCGAGCGATTGCAATGCGGAAATCTGCCCCGCCACGCTTGTCATCCTGCCGTCCCCCGCCGTATGGTGGAGGACGTATGGAACTCTCCCGCCTGCTTACTGCCCTCTCGATTTTCATCGGCCTCACCCTCACCAGCGTCAGCGCACAGAATTTGTTCGATTCGAATCGCAAAGCACGCCGAGCCTTCGACGACGCGTTTGCCGCCCAGAAGGCCGGAGAACTCGACAAGGCGATCGAGAGCTACGAGAAAACGCTCGATCTCGATGCCGGGTTTTACGCCGCCCACAACAACCTCGGCTTCATCTATGCCAACCAGGGCAAGGACGCACTCGCGCTCGAGCAGTTCAAGAAGGCCGTAGAGATCGCACCCGACATGGCCGAGCACCAGGCAAACCTCGCAGGTGCCTACATCAAGCTCGACATGCCAGACCCGGCGATCAAAGCGCTCGACGCAGCGATTAAGCTCGAGCCAAAGATCCACGGCCACTACTACAACCTGGCACTCGCCCACGAAAAGAAAGGCGACCTCCCCGCTACTATCAAAGCCTTCGGCGAGGCCATCAAACTCAAACCCGGTGCAGCTGATGGGCATTTCCAACTCGGCTACGCCCAACAACGCAGCGGCGACACCGATGCCGCGATCGAAAGCTACCGCGCCGCGATCAAGCTCGACGAGAAACTCATGCTACCCCAGATGAACTTGGGCGCCCTCTTACTCGGCAAAGGCGAGTTCCAAGCGGCAGAAAAACCCTGCGCGGCAGCTGCGAAACTTGCCCCCGAAAATGCCGTCGCCATTTCCAATTTAGGCTACGCTTATTCCGGTCAGAAGAAGCACACCGAGGCCATTGCCGAGTACAAAAAAGCCATCAAAGTAGATCCTAAATATGCGCTCGCCTACAAGAACCTCGGAGTGAGCCTCGCCAACAGTGGGGAGATAAAAGAAGCGATCGAAGTATGGGAAACGGCCATCAAGCTCGATCCGAAAGACGATCAAATTCGAGAAAACCTCCAAAAACTCCGTTCAAATTCTCGCAAGTGAAAGTCATATGTAGTAGCGGCGCACTTGGAGCGATTTATTTTACCGAAAAGGGAATAAACTACTTCGGATCACTTGACCAAATTGATGTCAACGCGGAACGTTTACAGCCGCCATTCTCCTCGGCGATGAAATCTCTCACTCAAGACTCCGTTCAAACGTTATCATGGATCAACCGCAGGGGCGCATCAGCTCGAACAACTCTCTTCCCCACCCGACCTCAGCGAAAATGATGTCAGACGACTTTAGCCCAGACGATGCAATCAACGATTGCGAACACCGCCTCCAGATCGCGCAGGGCTATTACGAACTGCAAATGTTTGACGATGCGCGGCGTGAGTTGCGAGAGGTCGAGCTCGACTTTTCGCGCAACCCTTCGGTGTTGCAGATGAAAATCCTACTCATCCTCAAAGAGGAACGCTGGGAGGACGCTCTCACCCTTAGCGAACAGCTCCGTTCGCTAGCGCCCGAAGGCGGCGCATCCTTCATCCACGGAGCCTTCTGCCTGCACGAGCTCGATCGCACCCTCGAGGCGGTGGAACTCCTGCTCGACGGCCCCGACTCCCTCCAAGACGAACCGATTTTCCACTACAACCTCGGTTGTTATCAAGCCGCCATCGGCGCGCTCGAAGATGCCCGCCAGTGCCTGCGCAAATCCTTCAACCTCGACGAGCGCCTTGTCGACGTCGCCCGCAAGGATCCCGACCTGAAGCTGCTGCAGGACTTGCTGTAGGGGGCAAGCATGAGTCCCCGTCTACGTTTCGTAGACCGACTTGCAAGCATGAATGCTTGCGCCACGGTCATCCCGATGACCATCACCCAAGTCCAGTTGGCCGCCGTGCTCGAGGTATTCGAGCAGAATTTCGCTACCCGCGGTGAACTCGGAGCGTCTGTATCCATCTGGCAACACGGCAACCAACTCCTCACCCAATCTGCAGGGTGGTGCGAGCGCGAGAAGCTCCGCCCGTGGACCGACGACACAGTCGTCCCCTTCTGGTCAGCGACCAAAGGCATCGCCGCGACCTGCGTCCTGCACGCCCTTGAAACTGCCGGCATCAACCTCGACGACAAAGTCGCTGAGCTATGGCCAGCTTTCGCGACCGCCAGCAAACAAGACATCACCTTTGCGCAACTGCTGTCGCACCAGGCAGGCCTCGCTGCCCTCGATCACCCCGCCGACATCTTCGACTACCCCTCTGTCATCCGCGCACTCGAACAGCAGGAGCCAAATTGGCAACCCGGCACTGCCCACGGCTACCACCCGCGAACCTTCGGCTTCCTTCTCGATGCGGTTGTCCGCCGCGCCTCCGACGCCGAGTCACTCGGCACCTACTGGCGCAAGCACTTCGCAGAGCCACTCGGCCTCGATCTCTGGATCGGACTGCCAGAGAGCGAGGATCACCGGGTCGCCAAGCTCTACTCCGGTAAGATGCAGGACACGCCCGGTGAGGAAGATTTCTACCGGGCGTTCACCGACCAGAAATCGCTCGCGCGCCGAGCCTT
>JBLHKE010000272.1:0-9527 GCA_047619485.1 Verrucomicrobiales bacterium
AGGAATTTTAGCCAGCACCAAGGCAGATTTCAGCGATGATAGCGGGCTATTTGAGTTGGAAGCTAACGCGGGTGATGGCCAAAATAACCAGCAGATTGTAGGAGTTATTTACTGACAAGCCCTAAGTGTTGTCGATCACGCTAGTAGTGAAAATTGGACAAACTACCCAAATAGGGTGGCGAAGGATTGCCCCAATCTCACTGACTAGAAAGGCCTCACGGGTAGACTAGTCACGCTCTACGAGACCCTCCCAGCACTCAATTTGCCTTTTGGGCTCGTTCCAACACTTGCCCCGGAGCCGACGGTAATCGGACGGTTCAGATCAATCTCGAGAGTTAGCATCAGATCATCGCCAGTGCTGTTATCGCTAGCCCTTGCACAGGCAGCCATTCGCAGCTGTAGTCATGCCCTACTGCAATCATGAAAGGCTCCCTCTTCAGCATCGGCATCGACCTCGGCACGACCAACTCGGCGCTGTCGTTCACACGTGTCGATGACGATTACGCCACCTCCCAGCTGTTCGAGATCTCGCAGTGGCAGACGGCCACGTCCCAGTCGGCACAAAAAACACTTCCGTCCTTCCTTTTCCTCCCCACCGACCAAGACCCGCAGTGGATGGTCGGCCAGTACGCCCGCCGCCAGGCCACCGATCTCCCCGGCCGCGTCGCGCAATCCGCAAAATCCTGGCTGTGCCTGCATTCCGTCGACCGCTCCGCGCCATTCCTCCCGTGGGCATCGGAAGAGCTAAATGAGGAAGATAAAATTTCCCCGATCGACGCCAGCGCGATGATCCTCGGGTCGTTCCGCCAGGCATGGGACCAGGCACACACCGAACTCGGTAGCCAGGGAAGCTTCGACAACCAGCAGGTCACCATCACCGTCCCGGCGTCGTTCGACTCCGCCGCCCAGAGCCTCACCCTAGAGGCCGCCAAGCGCGCCGGCTTTCCTGACAACGTCCAACTGCTAGAGGAACCGCAAGCCGTCTTCTACCGCTGGCTCGAACGCTACCCGTCGCAGGACGAACTCAAAAAACACCTCCCAGAAATCGACGCGCGCGACCACCACGTGCTCATCGTTGACATCGGCGGCGGCACCTCCGATTTCTCGATTTTCAAAATCGAAACCGCCCACGACGGCGAGCCCCCGGAGATCGATCGCGTCGCCGTCAGCGATCACATCCTCCTCGGTGGAGACAACGTCGACCTCGCGCTCGCCCACCTCGCCGAACACCGGCTCACCGAGTCCGACGAGAACCTCGATCTCTCCAGCAGCCAGCGCCACTTCCTAGTCGCGCGCTGCCGCGACATCAAGGAACACGTCCTAGCCTCCGACAAAAACGGCCCTGCAGAGGAATTCTCCATCGCCATCCCCTCCCGTGGGGCGAGCCTAATGGGCGGCACTCTCACCACAAAAATCACCCGCGCCGAGCTCGATGCCATGCTGCTCGACGGCTTCTTCCCAAAGTGCGAAGCCGACGTCGAACCCCAGCGCAACGAAGGCGCGCTCAAAGAGTGGGGGCTCCCCTACGCCGCCGACAGCGCCATCACCCACCACCTAGCCGACTTCCTGCGCGACGCACCAAAAGTCGACGCCATCATCTACAACGGCGGCACCCTCTACCCAAAACCGCTGCGTGATCGCCTCACCAACTCCATCACCGAGTGGCAGAACGGCGACGCCCCCGCCGTCCTCAACAACCCCGAACCCGACCTCGCCGTCGCCCGCGGTGCCGCCCGCTACGGCTGGCTCACCCATCGCAAGGCGAGCCGCATCGGCGCCGGCGCCGCCAGCACCCTCTACCTCGAAGTCCAGGGCGGCCAACACGATGGCCCACCACCACTCCTCTGCGTCCTGCCGCGAGGCACCGAACCCGAACAAGAAATTACCGCGACACCAGCCGGCCTACAGCTGCGCGTAGGCCAACCAGTCCGCTTCCGCGCCCACTACTCCACCAAGAAGCGAAAGGAGAAACCCGGCGACCTCACCACCCTTGAGCCCGGAAAATTCCATCCCCTGCCGCCACTGGAGACCATCGCAACCCTCACCAAAGGCACCGAAAAACCTGAGAGTGGCCTCATCCCGATCCACCTCAGCGCCCGCCTCAACGCCCTCGGCCTCCTCCAGGTCGCCTGCGTCTCCGACGATCCTAACATTCCTCAAACCTGGCCGCTGCAATTCAACCTCCGCCAGCGCCAAGGCGACAGGTTAGAAGCCGCCACCGCCGGGGAAGACGGCGAAGTCACCGACATCACCCCTACTGGCGATCCAGGAGTCGATCCCGAAGACCTCGAAGCAGCCAGAGGGGTGCTGGAGAAAACCTTCCACCCCGACCGCAGCCCGAAAAACGTCAGCGCGTCAAAACTCTTCAAAGAACTCGAACAAGTTCTCGGCCAGAAAAAGCACGAGTGGAACTGGGTGCTGATCCGCTCGCTCTGGCCTGCACTCGACGGAGGTAGAGCCACCCGTGCCAGCTCCATCGAACACGAAGAAACCTGGCTCACCCTCGCTGGCCACCTCCTGCGCCCCGGCTACGGCGCCGACTTCGATCCGCAGCGCATCGAATCCCTCTGGCAGACAGACAAGCAAGGCCTTCAGCACTCAGGCAAGCGCATCAAACTCCAACACCAACTGATGTGGCGACGCCTCGCCGGCGGACTCGATCGCGCCCGCCAGACCGCCCTCCTTGAACAAGCCCTCCCCACCCTGCGCCAGACAAAAAAGCCGAGCGTCGAACTCGTGCGCATGGCAGGCTCACTCGAACGTGTCAGCCAATCGCTCAAGAAAGAACTGGTCGAGATGTTCCAAGCGCGCGCCGTCGAACTCGCCAAAACCGGCGGTTACTCGGATCCGTATTTCGTCGCCCTCGGCCAACTCCTAAACCGCGCCCTGGTCTACGCTGGCCCGGAGGCCGTCGTCCCACCTGAACTCGTCGAGCAGACCTACGCGGCCACCAAAGACCTCGACTGGAAATCCCTCCCAGAACTGCAAAATCTTTTCCTACTTTCAGCCCGAGTCCTCGACAACCCGCACCTGGATCTTGGCGAGAGCCTGCGCAAAAAAATTGCCACCAAGCTGATCAAGTCCGGCATCGCCCCCATCCGCGCCGCCAGGATCAAAAACTTCGAACCGATCCAACAGACCGACGCCATCAGCCTCTTCGGCGAAAGCCTCCCACCAGGCCTGGTACTAACGTAATCGGGGCTCTAGCTTGCAGTGCTCCGACAAGTCTAAACGGTGGAGTGGGCGACGAAGAACTGATACCTTCGACATGAAAATCGAAGTTCCGGCAGAGGCACTCAGCCTACCCAAAAATTTCCTTCAGCGCCAAGGCCAACTTCACATATTGCGGCGAGGAATTATAGGCCTGACAAGAAACCCGCAACACCCGCTGCGGAAATCCTGGCCAAGGAAAAATCGGAACCTCAATTCCATATTTTTCCAACAACAAATTCTGTAAAGGATCCACATACATCGGCACCGATGGAGCCTCAGCATCCACCGCAGAATCAGGGATCGGCACGGTCACCATCGATCCCAGCATCTCCTCTGGGCAGGGAGCATCGATCCCCAGCGCCCCGCACAAAATCTCCTGAGCCTCGACCGCCAGGTCGCGATTCGCCGCGCGCAACTCATCCCAACCTCCATGAAGCAATCCGCCCATCACCTCGGTCGCTTTCGCCACACTCAGATACGCCGAGGGATCAAACGTCCCCGTCCAGTCGAACTCCGCATGGAACCGCGACCGCCCACCCAGCGCCGCATTTGCCCCATGGCTAGTCACCAACGGCCGCACCACCTCGCGTCGATCCTCACCAACCCACAAAAAACCAGCCACCTTCGGCGCACACATCCACTTGTGACAATTCCCGGTATAGTATGTCGCCCCTAACGCGCGGAGGTTCACCTCGACCATCCCCGGACCATGCGCCCCATCGATCAGGCTCTCGACCCCCAAGTCATTCAGCTTTTCAACAATCTCCCCGATCGGCAACACCATCCCCGTCTGGCTCACCACATGGTCGATCAGCACCAACCGCGTCCGCTCCGTCACCCGCCCTAATAAGGCATCAACCACCTCCTTCGGCGCCGAACATGGAAACGGCAATGCCGCCACCACGACCTTCGCCCCCGTCCGCTCAGCCGTTGCCTCCAGCGCATTGCGGCACGCATTGTATTCCTGATCCGTCACCAGCAATTCACACCCCGGATCCGCCCGCAGTTCCGGCTCCAAAGATCGCAACACCGTGTTTACCCCAGTCGTCGCATTCGGCACAAAAACCAGCCCAGCAGGTTCGGCATCCAGAAATCCAGCTAAAGCCTCGCGCGCCAGATCCAGTTCCCTCTCGATCTCCCGCACCAGAAATGTCACCGGCTGCCGCTCTAGGCGATCTCGCAGCTCCGCTTGAAACACCAACACCTCACGCGGACAAGCGCCGAACGATCCGTGGTTCAGAAAATTGATCTCTGGATCCAACAACCAGAGTCCGGGGTCAGCTAGAGAATCATCGCGCAACATAAGCCGATACCATGCGGAGGAATGAGGGCGATGCAATCAGCGTCGCCGCCGGCCGCAGGCGAACAGCCCAGCAAACATCAACAAACCACCCACCGAAGGCTCGGGGATCGTCGATTCGATCTGCTCCCGATACACCGAGAGATCCGCGCTAAAGGTGCCACTCACGTCTAGATCTTCCCGTTGCAACACGCTCAGCATGATCCCCGAGAGCTTCCAGGTGTCCCCACGCTTCACGAACACACCGCCACCCGAATCACCGGCTCCCCCCTGGGCATTGCGCGGTCGGTCGCCCGCCTGCTTGATGGTCGCAAAGGCGAGTGTCGATCCAGAAGCGCCAGCGATTCCAACTTTCATGTTGCGCTCAGCCACCTCATTCTCCCCCCAGCGCGGTGTCGCCACGCCGTCCACCGCCTCACCCGAGATCTCATGCGCTTTAACAGTGTGATTCAATTCTTGTGTCTCCGTCAGGAAACGCTTCCGCGAAACAACATCATGCGTTGCCCCACAACCGACCATCACGATTCTCTCGGCAATGAAAGGTGCTTGCTCATTGATTTTCAGAGCGGGCAAATCCGGTGCCGTGGCGAGTTGCACCATCAAGAGATCCGCCTTTCCCCCTCCCGTGCCAGCCGGATTCTTCAACTGCACTGCGGTCGCTGGGAGCAAGCGATGAACTTTGCCCGCCAAGTAGACCAGATCCGCGTGCCGTCCTCGATAGGCATGATTCGCAGTCAGGATCCAGCGCTGCCCCAGATAGACGGCCGATCCCGATTGCCTGCTGCCCAGTTGCCCAACATTTTCCAACATTGGTGCCCGATCCGGGTGGAGACTCCCGTGATCGTAAATGTCCGATCCAGTGATGATTGCTTGAACCGGATCAACCAAACTCAGCAGCACGGCCAATAGACCAATTCCAGCCGTCAGATTCGCTAAGCGAGCCTGAATTCCACTCCACACTGAAATTTCGGAAAATCCTCTGATGCATGGAAATTAGAATCGCTACCGATAATATCAAATAATATTTAAGATATCTGGATATTTTTTAAAAACGTCCACTCGACCACAACGAAATTCCTAGGAGCCTGTCGGACTTAGAGGATTCGAGCAAAACGTTTTAGAATTCCGATCCAGATCCGTTTGCTGGGAAGGATTTAAATGGATATAATGACGATTCAGCGGGCGGATCTGGGCGAATTCTAAAATGATTCTTGCCGGAGCGGGTAAGTTCGACAGGCTCCTAGCGCTTCTTCTTACTTTTGTAACTAGACCCCTGATGCGATTTACCGCTCTTCTCGTGCTTGTGCTTGAACTTATCGAGGTCGTAGCCCTTCTTTTCATACCAGTCGCGCGTGTGGTAACCCGACGGTCGAGTCCCCTTCCCCCGCTGGCTTCCACCCGTCAATCTAACCCGCTCCTGCTCTTGGCGGTGGGACGAATGACCACGGTTGTCGTGGTGATCGTAGTGATTCGAGTATTGGGGTCGCGGACGACCATAGCCGTAGCTGCTAGTGTGGTAATTGCTCGTGCCGGGCGTGTTCCGATAGCTCCCATACGGTGGCCCAGGATTGTCCACATAAACGCAGGAGCTGAATGAAAACGTCACTACTAGGGCAGCGAGAATCGAGACGGAGTTTTGGAGATGTTTGCGCATGGTTCTTATTAATCTAGCAACTTGGACAAGAAATTTCAGCCAAATATTCAATCGAATCCTGACGGTTTTCGTGCCATTAGCATTAAAAACCCTTTCCTGATGAGCACAGATTTGCAAGCGTAGCCAGTGTCCAAAAATTTAGAAAAAAGCGCAACGCTCGAAGTTGCTGCCGAAGCCATCGGCGAGTCTGTGGCCACCATCCGCCTGTGGGCGAAAAAGAGCCTTATTCGCAGCACCTACGACGAAAAAAACCGACGCGTCTTCAACCTCGAGGAGCTACGCCGAGCCCAGGACAAGATCAACCACGGCACCAGTTCCAAGCACCGGGTGCTCAAGGCACGCAAAAAATCGAACTACCGAGCGATCGAACTTTTTTCGGGCTGTGGCGGCCTCGCCCTAGGTTTTGAAAATGCCGGCATCCAATCGGAGCTGTTGGTCGAGTGGGACCGGCATGCGTGCAACACGCTGCGGAGAAATTGGCCGAAGAAAAACGTCATCGAGGGAGATGTCGCCGAGGTGGAATTCGGTGACTACGAGGGAGAGATCGACATCGTCGCCGGCGGCTTCCCCTGCCAGGCCTTCAGCTACGCCGGAGAGGGCAAAGGCTTCGCCGACATCCGCGGAACCATGTTTTTCCAATTCGCGCGCTGCGTCGAACAGGTGAAACCGAAAATCGCCGTTGCCGAAAATGTGCGTGGGCTGCTGAGGCACGATGGTGGCCGCACGCTCGCGACGATGCTCGCCAAGATGCGCGAGCTCGGCTACCGCTGCGCCGTGCGCGTCCTGCGCGCGCAGTTCCACGACGTCCCGCAGAAACGCGAACGCCTGATCATCCTCTGCGTGCGCGACGGCATCCAGATGCCGATCCTTTTCCCGCGCGAGCAGGACGGCACCGTCACCCTACGCGCGGCCTTGGACAAGGTGCCGGACTCACCCGGGCAGAGCTACACGGGGAAAAAATGCACAGTCATGGAGCTCGTGAAACCGGGCGGCTACTGGCGTGACCTCCCCGACGATATCCAGCGCGAGTACATGGGCGGTAGCTACCACCTCAGCGGTGGCAAGACCGGCATGGCGCGGCGCCTCGCCTGGGACGAGCCATCGCTGACGCTCACCTGCTCGCCAATGCAGAAACAGACCGAGCGCTGCCACCCCGAGGAGACCCGACCGCTCACGGTGCGTGAATACGCGCGTGTCCAGTGCTTCCCAGACAAATGGGAATTCACCGGCGGTGTCACCTCCCAGTACAAACAGATCGGCAACGCCGTGCCGGTCAACCTCGCCTACCACCTCGGCAGCGCCGTTCGCCGGATGCTCGATGGCGGCGGCGAAAATGAGAAATTTAAAGAGGCCACCGAAGCATCGGTCGGACTACAGATGTCCCTCTGGTTCCCAGGGGACGAAAAACAGAATCAAGAAGAAGCATGTCTCTCAGCGAACTCGATCTAGCCCCGGGCTCCGGAACCCCACCGCCGGAATTCGTGAAATTCCTAGCAGAAGCAGAAAAGCGTATCGACCACCTGTTCGAAACCGAACAGAACAAGAAGATCCCGCGCTTCATCCCCTGCAATCCCGTCGCGCTCTACCACGTCCTCGAATACGTGACACGGGAAGATCTGCCGCTCGGACGGGTGTTCTGCGAGTGGGGCAGCGGTTTTGGCGTCGGTGCCTGCATGGCCGCCATGCTCGGCTACGAGGCCTACGGGATCGAGATCGAAACGAGCCTCGCCGACGCCTCGGAGGAGCTCGCCGCCGACTGCGGCATCGAAAATGTCACCATCCTCAACACCAGCTACATCCCAGAGGGATTCGAGTCCTACGCAGCCGTCGGTGGGGAGGAACTGGTGCTCCCGGAGAGCTTCAGCGACCGCGGCGAAGGTTTCAACGAGGTGCCAAGCTACGAGGGAATGCCCTGCACGACTGACGAGATCGACCTGTTCTTCGTCTACCCGTGGCCGGGTGAGCAGGAGTTCATGCAGCAGCTCTTCGACGCCGTCGCCACCGAGGGCGCCATCCTCCTGACAAACCTTGAGGATGGCGAGATCAGCGCCCACCAGAAAGTCGCTGGCGACGACGAGTAGCAACCGAGTCGGGGGGGCCGACTCCCCGCAACCCGATCTCCATGAAAATCATCACCGCAGACGAAGTCCACGCAGCGCTCAGTTATCCAGCTCTCGTCGACGCCCTCCAGGAGGCCTTCGCGGGCGAGTTCAGCATGCCGCCGCGCCACGTCTATCCGCTCGACGACCAAACCGATAACACTGACGCCTTCGCAGTCCTCCCCTCTTGGAACAACGAGCTGATTGGCGTCAAAGCGTTCACCTACTTCCCGGACAACCCCGCCCCTGATTACAAATCGCTCTACTCGAAGATCCTCCTGTTCGACCGCGCCCACGGCGAACCGCTCGCACTCGTCGACGGCACCAGCGTCACCTTCTGGCGCACAGCCGGTGTCTCTGGCCTCGCCACCCGGCTGCTGTCACGTGAAGACTCGGCAACCCTACTCGTGCTGGGCACCGGCAACCTCTGCAGCTACACCATCCACGCCAACCTCAGCGTGCGCCCGATCAAGCGTGTCCTGATCTGGGGTCGCAGTCTAACAAAAGCAAAAGCAATCGTCTCCGAGCTGTCCGCAGAACTCCCCGAGGTCCAGTTCGAAGCCGTCACCGACGTCGAGGGTGCCTGTGCCCAAGCAGACATCATCGTCGCCATCACCGGGTCTCCGGAACCTGTGCTGTTCGGCGACTGGGTAAAGCCTGGAACACACTGCGACCTCATCGGCAACCACCACGCGACCAAACGCGAGTGCGACACTGCCCTGATGGTAAAGTCGAAAGTTTACGCCGACAGCCGCGTCAACGCCTTCAAGGAGGCCGGCGAAATACTCGTGCCCATCTCAGAGGGCGCCTTCAGTGAACAGGACATCGTCGCCGAGCTGACGGAGATGTGCGCCGGTTCTGCTACCCTGCGCGAGAGCGACGAAGAGATCACCGTGTTCAAGTCCATCGGCATGGCCATGAGCGACCTCGTGGGAGCCGGGCTCGCCTACAAGCGGCTCGTTCAAGGCGAAAGCGGAAAATAGTGGGCTATTTGAGTTGGAAGCTAACGCCGGTGATGGCCAAAACAACCAGCAGATTGTAGGAGTTATTTACTGACTGGCCCTTCGAAGCGAGCCAGATCAACAGCCTCGCATTCCACCCGCTGAAACCCAACCTGCTTCTCGTCGCACGCGAAAAGCAGAAGCAGAAGCAGATACGGATCTTCGACCTCGAGACACGCAGAACGATCGCTACCGTGCCACTCGAAATCTCTCCACAAGGGATCGTCTTCGCCCGAGCGGCCCAGCGATTCGCGGTTTGC
>JBLHKE010000273.1:0-9508 GCA_047619485.1 Verrucomicrobiales bacterium
GTTCAGCTTGCCTGCTTTGAATAGATCGCGCCACTCGCGGTAGGCGATCATCTTGTAGCGGTAGTCGTTCTGCAGGCTGTCGAAGTTGAACGGCTGGTAGTTGCGCTGGTAGGTGAAGTTGGCTTTGCGCAGGGTGCGGACGAGATCGTATTTCTCGTCGAAACGATCGGCGTATCCAAAGGCGGTATCGCGCTTTTCCACGGCACCCCAGGTGACGCCGTTGCCTAGGAAGGATTTTCCATCGATTCCCTGTGGGATGGCCGCTCCGGCCAGGTTGAGCACGGTGGGTCCGAAATCGATGAAGCTGACGAAGCCCTTGGCGCGCGAGCCCGGTTTCGCATCGACGAGGTGTTTAAAGTTTTCTGGGATGCGCACGACCAGCGGGACATGCAGTCCGCTCTCGTAGGCATATCCCTTGCCGCGCGGCAACACGCCACCGTGGTCGCCGAAATAGAACACGAAGGTGTTTTCGAGTTCGCCGTCCTTCTCAAGGTCGGCGATCACCTGTCCGACTAGGCCATCGATGGTGCGAATGCTATCGCGGTAGCGCGCGTGCGTGTAGCGGAAGGTCGGGGTGTCCGGGTGGTAGGGCGGTAGTTGGATGGTTTTCGGATCGGTCTTGGTCGGCTGGCTCTCCATCTGCTGCTTGGAGAAATGCAGGGATCCTTCGTGGGATTGGGCGAAGGTTACTTTGTGGAAGAACGGCTGACCCTCTTTGCGATTATGCCAGTGGGATTTCCTTGAGGAATCATCCCAGACGTCCTTGCTCTTGATCGCGTTGTAGTCCTCCTTCGAGCGATTGGTGGTGTAGTAGCCCGCATCGCGGAGGTAGGCGGGGAACATGCGCAATCCCTCTGGCATCGGCGCCATGGCGCTGCGGCGATGGTACTGGGTGCCGATGCGCGGGGCGTAGCAACTGGTGATAAGGGTTGATCGGGCGACGGAGCAGACCGGGGCGTTGGAGAAGGCGTGGTCGTAGGTGATGCCGCGCTCGGCCATCTGGACGATGTTTGGTGTTGGGGCACCACCGGGGAAAAAGTGCTCGAGGTAATGGTGGGAATTGTCCTCTGAGATAATCCAGACGAAGTTCGGTTTTTCGGCGGCTTGGGAGCTGGTGGTGAGGAGGAAGAGCAGGAGGGCGGCTAGGTTTTTCATGGATGGCGGGATTCTTCGGGGGGCGAGATGCTCCTGGCTCCTTGGTGGGATGCTTTGGGGGGAGGCGGGACGCTCTGGTTACTTGAAGGCTGAGCGGGCCATGATGTCGAAGTTCTGGGCGGCGGCGGCGACTTGTTTCTGTGGGCCGGTCATCTTGATGAAGACTGGTCCATCGGAAAGTTCGATGATCGCGCCGCGCAGGGCGTGGTTGGCCTTGGGGATTTTTTGACCAAATGGAGGACCGCTCATGTAGGTGCCTTTGGCGGTGACGGTGGTGATCTTGGTCTTGTCAGCGCCGACTTTGTCCGTTTTTGAGGTGAGATCGCTCGGATCTTGGAACTGTTTCATCCAGCGATCGACATTGGCTTGGGTGCCACCGCCTTGGCCCGCGCCGAAGTAGAAAAAAACGATCTCGGTCTCGCCGGTCTTGAACTGCGCTTTGCGCATGTTGGAGGCCGGTTGTTGTTTCTCCCATTTCGCTGGTGCTGCGAATTTTTTGCCTGCTACCTCGAATGCCTGAGTCTTAGTGGCGGCTTTTTTGCCGTTGCCTTTCTTCTTTTTACCACCGCGTTTCTGATGCTCTTTCGCGGCGAGTTCGGTGGCCTGGCCAAGGTCACCCTGTTGCTTCATCCAGCGGTCGAGTTGCTCGGAGAGTTCGGTGACGATCGTGGCGTGCTCGGGGTCGCCGGCGAGATTGGTGAGGTTCCATGGGTCGGAGTCGCAGTCGTACAACTCCTCAGCCGGCCGTTTGGTGTATCTACCAGTGATCTGCTTCGCCTGCTCATCGCCAGCCTCGGCTTTGGCCAGCCATTCCTTGAAGTAGGGATGGGTGTAGACGGTGTTTTTAAAATCGACTTCTGGGCTCAGGTTGCGGATGTAGCGATAGCGTTTGTCGCGCACGCTGCGGATGCCGTAATGGGGAGAGCCGCTGTTGATGCCGCGTGTCGTGTGGATGCCGTAGCTGAATGCTTTGTGCTGGTCTGTTTTTCCCTGGAGGACTGGGAGGAAAGATTTTCCTTCGAGAATTTCAGGAATGTTGGTGCCGGTAGCTTCGAGGAAGGTGGGGACAATGTCGACGTATTCGACCATGGCATCGGTCTGGCTGCCGGGTTTGATCTTTCCGGGCCAGCGGGCGATGAAGCCACTCTGTAGGCCGCGCTCGTAGCAGGTCCATTTGGCGAATGGGAAGGCGTTGCCCTGCTCGCTGAGCACGAGGACGAGGGTGTTGTCGGCAATGCCGTGCTTATCGAGCAACTTCATGAGTTCGCCGACCTGCCAGTCGTAGTAGGTAATCTCGGCGAGGTATTTCGAGAACTGCTCTCGGGTCGTCGGCGTGTCGACGTAGTGCGGAGGGAGTTTGATTTCGTCTGGCGGGTAGGCGGAAGCGTCACCCAAGGTGTATGGCATGTGCGGTTCGTTCGAGCAGGCGAACAGGCAGAATGGGTTCCCTGACTGCTTCGACTTGGCCATCATCTGGTCGATGACCTTGAGGTCTGGATTGTTTTTTACACCAGAGTATTGGAACGGGAATACCTCTTTCGGTGCGACGTGGCTCTTGCCGGATAATGCAACCGAGTAGCCCGTGTCGCCGAGGTAGTGGGCGATCGATTTGGTGCCGGGCTTGGCGAAGGTGTGGTTCGGGTAGGCGCCGGATTTGACCGGGTAGAGTCCGGTGTAGAGGCAGTGGCGAGTCGGGCTGCACATCGGAGCTGCCTGGTAGCAGTGGTTGAATTTCAGACCCTGCGTTGCGAGTTTGTCGAGGTTGGGGGTCTTGGCCTGACCTCCGTAGACGCCGAGGTCGGAGAAGGTGCAGTCATCGGCGATGATCAGCAGAAGGTTCGGGCGTTCTACCGCGAGCGCGCAGATGGGGAACAGTAGGGCGAGGGCAAATAGGATTTTCATGATCTTGGGACGGGTGCTCTCTACCAATCTGCGCTGGCGGATTCGAAGGCTTGTTTCATCTCCTCGTAGTTGCGTGTGACTGGGAATTGCGGGAACTCGGCGATGACGTTCTCGGGCGGGCAGAAGAGGATGCCGGCTTCCGCTTGGCCGAGCATGGTGGTGTCGTTGTAGGAGTCCCCGGCAGCGGCGACTTTGAAGTTGAGGCCTTGGAAGGCTTTAACCGCGGCGCGTTTTTGATCTTCTTGGCGAAGTTTGAAGTCGGTGATCTGGCCTTCAGAGGAGATCTCTAGCTTGTGGCAGAAGAGGGTAGGGTAGTCGAGCTGGCGCATCAGTGGTGCGGCGAACTCGTAGAAGGTGTCCGAGAGGATGACGACTTGGAAATGCTCTTTGAGCCAGTAGAGGAAGTCCTTTGCTCCCTCCATCGGTCCCATGTCGTCGATGACGGCCTGAATGTCAGATATCTTCAAGCCATTCTCGTCACAGATGCGCAGGCGTTGCGCCATCAGTTCGGAATAGACTGGGATGTCGCGTGTGGTCGCGCGCAGGGCGTCGATTCCCGTGCGCTTGGCGACATTGATCCAGATCTCTGGGACGAGGACTCCTTCTAGATCTAGGCAGGCGACTTTTGACATGGATTGGGATTTGGACTTTTATCCGCAGATTTACACAGACCTTTTTTGTCAGTGACAAATGGGAAGTGCTAAATTTCTTTGATCCAGATGTTGCGATAGCGGACTGGGTTGCCGTGACCTTGCAGGACGATCGGCCCCTCGGGGATTTCCTTTTTACCACCGCCTGCGCCGGTTCCTTTTGGCAGCTCGACGTCGTCGTGAATTTTCACGCCGTTGTGCAGAACGGTGATGCGGGCGTTCTTGACCTTCTTTTCACCTTCAAATCTGGCTGCGGTGAAGGTGATGTCATAGGTCTGCCAAGTGAGTGGTGGCAACGACATGTTGGTGTCGGCCAGCTTGAATTTGTAGAGGCAACCGCACCACTGTTTCGGATCGGATGGCGGCTTCTGCTTCCAGGATTTGATGTCGTAGTTGAGACCGAAACTATCGAGCACTTGGGTCTCGTAGCGGTAGTGGGTGTAGATCCCGCTGTTGCCGCGATCCTGGCTGCCGGGGGTGGTGTCGGGTTTGAAGGGGAGTCGGAATTCGATGTGGAGTTGGAAATCACCGAAGTTGTCGTTGGTCTGCGTGCCGGACTCGAGCAGGCCTTCGAATACCTTACCCTTCTTCCAGGCGTCAGCGTTTTTTCCATCGAACAGGACGACGGCGTCGGCGGGAGGTTCTTGGCCGAGCGTCGGGCTCTTGCGTTCTACACGTTTGGTTCCTTTGAGAATTTCTTCAACCTCGGCGGTGGTGCCGTTTTTTTGGGTGATGGCCGATCGATCCCAGCCCGCGCCTGGAAGGCCGCCTTGGTAGTGGCTGGTTTGAAATGTTCCCTTGCCAAGAGCGATGACTTGGATGGCGCCAGTAGCGTTGGTGTATTCGCCCTGGACTAGAAAATCAGGATTCTCATTGGCGGCTTTGTCAGGATCGGTCCAGGTTGAACCGCCATTTTTGTTGTCTGCCAAGGACAGTGCTGGCGCGATGATGAGCAGGATTCCAAATAGATACTTCATGTGCCGCTATTGAACACGGGGCGGCGCGGGGTGTCAATGAGGGCTAGTGCTACAAGTCCATTAGCTGTTTTCCGCAATTCGAACCGCGCAGGGACTTGTCTACTCGTAGCCTAGTGGTTTGATGAGTGGCTCGAGTTCGTTGTAGTAGGCGGCGAGCGGTTCCTCGTAGTGTTGCCAGCGTCCGACTGAGTCCTGGTGAACGTTGGGAAGGATGACGCTTGGGTCGTGGTCGATCTCTAGGAACTCGCAGATGTGGGCGACTTCGGTGCTCGGGTCGGCGACGAGTTCCTCGTAGCGCACCTCGATGAACTGGGATGGGTCGAGTAGCTCGCGGAAGTGCAGCCAGGTGCCGAGTTCGGAGTTGATCTTGTCGGCGGCATCGAAGGGGTGTGCGAGGGCGACGGTGTTTCTCTCGGGTGCGAAGTGGGCGAACAGGGAGGACACCAGAACGTCACGGGGATCGCGGATCGAGACGATGATTTTTCCTTTTGGGACGATGCGCAGAAAGCTCGGGATCAGGTGGATGGTCGCCGGGCTGTGGTCGATTAGGACTTCTGGCTGTGCCTCCCGATCAGGCAGGCACTGAAGCAAGAGTTCACGGTAGCGGATGGCTTCTTTCTGGCGTCGGGCATCGTCCATCGTGCGGAACAATTCGGTGCTACGCGATTTCTCATCCTCGTCTCCGGCCATCAGTGCTGCCGGAAAAATGTCATCGGCGAAAGCCGTGATGTGGTTGGCGACGGCGATGGCGGGTTGTCGGTCGAGCAGCGAGCCGATGAGGTTGGTCCCGCTGCGGAAGGGGGCTGTCATGAGAGCTAGCGGGGGAGTCTCCTCATCGGCGGCTTCCTTGAGGCGCGCCCACTTCTTGAGGTGGGTCGTCTTGACTGCATGGCGCAGGTGCAGTAGCACGGGGTCGATCGCCTCCGCCTCGTCACGTGCTTTGGTTGAAATCCGATCGAGCGCTGCGTTGCTATCCATCATTGTTTCGAAAGCCTCCTCATAGTCCCCCTCGCGTTCTTGGATGGTGGCGGTCATCGACAAGGCTTCACCGCGCACCAGCGGCCGGACGCCGGGCTCGGAGAGTTCGACTAGGATCGCGTAGGCGTAATCTGGATCGTCCTGTTGCGTGAGTAGTTTGGCGTGGAGCAAGCGTGCTTCGTCTGAATCTGGCTTCGTCGCGAGTGCCCGGCCGACGTACTCGAGAGCCTTCGTCGGTTCGTCGTCATCGGCCAGGAGAGCTGCGAGTTCGAGGTTCGCCACGGCATGATCAGGATTTTTTTCCAAGACTTTCTCCAGGCAGCGCGAGGCGTCCTGTGGTCGTTTGGCGATGCGGTAGGCCTGGGCGGCCTCGACCAATTGATCGGACTTACCCGCAGAGATCTTTTCGAGCTGTGCGAGGATCTTGGCCGCCTTGTCTGCTTGGAATCGCGAACCAAACGCGCGGGCGGCGTCGATGAGCGCCATCGGGTGCTTGGGTTGGCGGCGGATGGCTTTGTCGAAGCGGTGCAGTGCCTCGGCAAATCGCCCCCTTTCCCAGCTTGAGCGGGCGTTCACCAGGTCCGGGCAGTCTTTCTGGGGCTTTGTTCGTTGTTTTTTTCCCATCCGGAGTTTTGTCGAAGATGTTTGGCGTGCCTGTGATGTTCTGTCGAGCCTCTTTTGTTGGGTCGTTGAGAGCGATTTGTTCATCCGGATCACCCGGTGAACCGTAAAGAATCGTATGAGATGGAAACTTCCTTTGCTAATCAGCGGTGTGTTCGTTCTCGCCGGCTCTTCCTTGGCGCTTGCGGCGGATCTTTTCAACCGCAACAAATACGAATCTCCAAACTACGAAGTGGTGAGAACCGACGGCAAGTTCGAAATTCGTAACTATTCCGAGATGGTGGTGGTATCCGCAAAGATGGAGGATGGGAAATCGGAGCGAAATTCTGCATTCAGACAGCTTTTTAAATACATTTCTGGGGAGAATGAGAAGCAGGAGAAGATTGCCATGACTAGCCCGGTGTTCACGACACCCGCAAAGGGTAACCAAGAGGGTAAGGGCGGCGTGATGAGTTTTGTTGTTCCTGCAGATGTCGCCAAGGCTGGAGCTCCCAAAGCGGATAGCGATTCAGTCAAGGTCAGCAAGCGTGCTGCGGGTAAATTTGCGGTGTATCGCTACAGTGGGCGGTGGACGGAATCTCGTGAGAATTCTGCCAAGAAGACCTTGAAAGAGTGGATGGAGAAAGACGGGTTGAAGGCAACGGGACAGGTCGAGAAGGCCAATTACGACCCACCCTTCACACCGCCGTTCTTGCGGCGCAATGAGGTGTTGGTGCGGATTGGGTCTTAAGTCGGTGGGGTGGCTTTGAGTGAGATCTTTATGCCATTCTGGAACGTCCGTCCTGTTGAATGAAGGCGCTTGAAGTCGTGGGCGTGCATCTGCAGAGGGTAGCCTCGGATATGTCCTGTAGCTGAATACCTAAAACCGTCTCTCCAACCCGCGCGTAGGAAGTCGTTGCAAACGAGCGCCTCTACCGCTTCCGTCCCCGATGCCTGACTGGGACGAGATCGATTTTAATCAAGTGGCGCGCCTGTCAGCTCTTCTTGGTATGGTTGGGGTCGTGTTTGCTTGCTCCGCCGCCCTTCTCGGGCGCGTCTGGTGGGTGTTCGAACTGGTGACGCATTTCATGCTGCCGCTGGCGATCCTCGGATCCATTGTGCTTGGCCTTCTCGCTTGGCAGCGCCTTTGGAAACTTGCAGGCGTCGCCGCTTTGCTGTGGCTATGGATTCTGGTTCAGGTAATCCCTTACCTCGTGAACACGGGAGGGGAGGACGCGCAGGGGACGCAGACCTACCGCTTCGTCGCTTTGAATCTGCTACGCGATAACCGTGAGACTGATGCGGTTCTCGATTTCATCAACGCGGAGCAAGCTGATGTGTTGTTGTTGCAAGAGGTAACTCCGCGATGGGAGCGACAATTGAGGGAGCCGCTGGCGCGAGAGTATCCGCATCGGGTGATGCAGGTGCGCAACCACGCGTTTGGGATCTGGCTTCTTAGCAAGCACCCGCTCGATCAAGTTCAGGTGCTACCGACCCCCGATTCGGATGTGCCCTACCTCACGGCTGACATCGATCTCGGCGGCGAAACGATCCACCTAGTTGGGGTGCACCCGTTGCCGCCAACGGGTCAATCGAAGGCACGCGAGCGCAATCAGCGCTTGGCGGCGGCTGGTGAAGTCATCAGCTACCAGCCCGGCGCGCGGATGGTGCTTGGTGATCTCAATGCGACGCCGTGGTCTCCCTATTTTCGCAAATTGCGCCGCGATGGAGGCCTGCGGGATTCTGGTCGCTGGAAGGGATGGTCGCCAACCTGGGATCCGGGGATTTCCTGGCTGAGGTTGCCGATCGACCACTGCCTCGTTTCCGAGGAAGTTGGGGTCGCTGAGCGACGGGTGGGACCCGCAGTTGGTTCGGATCACCGTGGGCTGAGCGTGGATGTGTTCTTTCGTTGAGGCTCGAGGATCGGATATTTCCGTATCTGGAAGGTCAGATTATTTCAATTCTGTAATCGAACCGCACGTTATGGATTCATCTAAAGATTGTTTTATACCATGTTGAAAGGGTCTGCTTCACCTCTGAGAGGCCACTTCAGCACCCATACGAAAAATGTAACTGAAGTTGAGACCCGTGACCGATTCGCGATCCCATTATTCATCCAAAACAAACCAATACAAAAAAATGAAAAAGAAACTGATCAAAATCACAACTCTCGCGCTTGCCTCGGCATTCGCATTTGCTCCACTCGCGATCGCTGATGACGAAGAAGGCGGCAAGAAAAAGCGCCCGGAACGTGGTGAGCGTGGCGGCGACCGTCCAGAGCGCGGTGGGCCAGGTGGCATCGACCGCGAGGCCTTCATGAAGGAATTCGACAAAGACCGCGACGGCAAACTCAACGAGAAGGAGCGTGGGAAGGCTCGTGAGAAGATGATGGAGCGTGGCAAGGAACGCTCCAAGGAGATGTTCAAGAAGCAGGACGCCGATAGCAATGGCACGCTGAGCTTGGAAGAGTTCACTGCCGGCCCTGGAAACGAGAACGAGGAACGGGCGAAGAAGTTCTTCACCAAGGCAGACGCCAACTCCGATGGTGAGCTGAGCATGGAGGAGATGGGAGCAGCCCGTCGTGCACGTGGACCACGCGGTGGCGGTGCTGATCGTCCAGGCCGTGGTGGTGATCGCCCAGAAGGCAAGCGTCCTGAAGGTGGCCGCGGCAAAGGCGGTGAGGGCAAAGGCAAAGGTAAGACGCGCCCAGCCGCTGACGAAGAGGATCAGGGATAGTCGATCCCTTCTGTGACGGCCGGACGCCGTCATCTGAAAAACATTGGTTCGCCGGCTCCGATCTAGGCGCCGGCGGACCGCTTTCAAACTTACTCTCCATTTTTTTCACCACTCAATTTTGCTCGTTATGAATCGAACTATCCTTAGCGCTGTTGGCGGAGTCGCGATCGCGGCGACCGCATTTTCAATCGGTCGGCTTTCAGCTCCGACGGACATCGCAGCTCCCTCTGATTCGTCAGTGCTCGCGCGACGACCAGCGCTTTCTTCGATCGTCACCGCGGATGGCAGTGTGGGGAAAGTGGTTGTCGAGAATGGCTCCGAGTTTCTCTCGAAGTATTTCGAGGGCGAGTCGGGCGAGTTGAGCAAGCAGTCGATGACGGCCGCTATGCGCGAGGCGCTGGCAGAGTCGGACCCGGTGAAGCGTTCGCTGATGATGGCGCAGTTACTCCAGAACCTTTCTGCGGACAACGTTGAGGCGGCGCTGGCCGCCATGCGCGAGTCTCCTGATCG
>JBLHKE010000274.1:0-9508 GCA_047619485.1 Verrucomicrobiales bacterium
GCACGAAGTCCGAGCACGATGGGCTTCGATTTTGGAATCGAAGCTACGCCTGACCGATTGCTGGATTTCAATACTTTCGGCCTGGACACGAAAAAATGGGATCAACTCCGTCGTGGAGCGCCCTTAAGTGAGTGTCATTCGAGCAGCCTTTGTGTTTTTGGCTCGGAATTCCAGATGAGGTGCCTATGGTTCGTTTCACGATGATTTCACCACGATTACCGATAGCGATCTGCTTCTTCGTATCGGCGTTTTTTCTTATTTCTTGTGGAGAGGATGCCGTCTCGAACACTGATGAGTTTCCGCGCAAACCAATCAAGATTGTCGTCCCGTTTGGTCCTGGTGGCGATAGCGATACGTTCGCGCGCATCATGCAAAAGGCCATTCGCGATCATGATCTACTGCCTCAACCGCTGGTAATCCTCAATGTCCCTGGTGCGGGCGGCACGATCGGAAGCCGGCGTGTCCGTGATGCGGCGCCCGACGGCTACACGATTCTCAACCTGCACGAGGGCATTCTCACCTCGAAATATGCGGGGCGGGTTTCATATGGTCCTGAGGCGTTCCAACCCATCGCGGCCACCGCGATGTCGAACCTGGTAATATGCGTGCGCGAAGATTCGCCCCACAAGGATCTGCGTGACTTGCTCAAGGCGGCCGCCGAGAAACCCGACTTGATCCTGTTTGGAATGGCGCAGGGCACGCCGACGCACTTCGCGGGACGCAGGTTGGAAAAAGCCGGGGCAGGCGTGCAGTTCCGCATGGTTGACAGTGGCGGTGGTTCGAAGCGCCGCAATGATCTCGTCGGCAAGCACATCGACGCCACGCCGTTTTCGCTAGCCGAATACATCGGATTCGAAGGCGGTGGGGTGCGCGCGATCGCCTACCTGGCTGCAGAGCGTCATCCGGAGTTGCCCGAAGTGCCAACTGCGCTGGAGTTTGGCTACGCGGTGGTAATGCCGCACGTGCACTATTGGTGGGCTCCGAAGTCGACACCAGACGAGGCGGTGGAACGCATCGCCGACGTCTTGGAGGCGGCGATGGAAACGGAATACATGCGTGGTAAACTTGCTGAGACAAAGACCGAAGCGCTGTTCCTCCGTGGTGCGGAGCTCGAGGCGCACTTAGCAGATCGGGAAGGGGAGTTCCAAGACGTCGCACTGGTGAATTACCAAGGTCTACCGAACCTGGTTGTGCCGATTCTAGTGATCGTCATCGCACTGGGCACCTCGATTGGGATTCGCGGGTTCATTGGCAGGGGCGCAGTGGAAAAAACGCCAGCGGTGTGGCGACATGGCGTGCTTAGCTGCGCGGTGCTCGCCGTCTACGTTGTCTCGATGCAGGTATTTGGCATTCCGTATCTATTCGCCACGATGGCGTTCGTCCCTGCCCTGGCGGTCGTCGTCGGCGCGCGTTCGATGCAATCGGTCGCCAGAGTCACCGTCCTTGGCATCGCTCTTGCCTGCGGATGCTTTTTCATCTTCACCAAGGTTCTGGTCATTGATCTCCCTTAGGGCATGTTCGAAAATAACTTGGCCATATCTGCTTGCTCTTGAACCTCCCACCAGCGTTGAAATTCCCTTCAAGTAGTCCACTACATAAAGCAAATTCTGCCTTGCTGGTAGGCCCAATAGCTGCCCAGCTATTGGCCAACTTATTTCCGAACAAGCCCCTAATATTCCGATGATCTTCGAAGTTCTCTCTCAACCGAGCCTCGTGGCACTCATCTTGCTCGGCACGGCACTCGGGATTGCAGTTGGAGCGATTCCAGGGCTGACAGGGGCGATGTTGATCTCGCTTTCACTTCCCCTGACCTTCAGCATGGACGGCCAGAGCGCACTCGCATTTCTCGTCGCGATGTATGTCGGCTCGGTCAGTGGCGGGTTGATCACAGCAACGCTGCTGCGCATGCCGGGCACCCCGGCTTCGATCATTACCACGCTCGACGGATATCCGATGGCGCAATCCGGGCGTGCTGGGCGGGCGCTCGGTCTCGGTATTGGCGCGTCGTTTATCGGTGGCATTCTCTCGTGGGTCGCGCTCGCGCTGGTAGCAAAACCGATCGCGGAGCTATCGACAGCGCTCGGGCCGTGGGAGTTTTTTGCGCTGGTGCTCATGTCGCTGGTTCTAGTGGCCGGTGTGAGCGGCAAGTCTTTGCCACGTGGTGCTCTGTCGTGTTCATTGGGAATCCTCTGCGCTCTTCCCGGAACGGCTCCGGGCAGTGGGGAGTTGAGGCTCACCTTTGGCCTCAGCGCGATGGACGACGGGTTCAAGTTGCTGCCCGTCCTCATAGGTTTATTCGCGCTGAGCAGCGTGTTTGCAACGCCTCCAAAAAGTGCGTTGGAACAGGGGAAGGTGGAGGGGGGCATCGTGCTCAAGTTGCGCGAGTGGCGGATTCATTGGCTCAACCTTCTGCGCTCTGCGACGATTGGGACAGTGGTGGGGATTCTCCCGGGCATCGGTGCAAACATCGGTTCCCTAATCGCCTACTCGACGGCACGCGCGACATCCAAGACCCCGGAAGCGTTCGGCACCGGTTGCGAGGAGGGCATCGTCGCCTCCGAGTCAGCCAACAATGCAACCGTCGGCGGCGCGCTGGTCCCTTTGATCGCTCTCGGCATTCCGGGCAGCGTGATCGATGCCATTTTGTTAGGTGCGTTTGTCATCCACGGCCTCCAACCTGGACCAATGCTGTTCACCAACGAACCAAAGATCGTAGGCACTATTATTTCGTCCTACCTGTGGGCAAATGTAGCGATGGTCGTCATGATGTTTTTGAGCGCCCGCTGGATCTCTAAACTCGCCCGCGTCAAACATCACACCCTGATCCCCATCGTCGCGGCGTTCTGCGTACTCGGATCGTTCGCTCTGGCGAATCGATTCTTTGATGTCTGGGTGATGATCGGCTTCGGCATTGCAGGCTGTCTACTTGAGCGCAGGCGGATCCCTCTGGCGCCATTCGTCATCGGATTCGTGCTAACTCCGCTGGGTGAGGAATCGATGGTCGCGGCGCTGATGAGCTCCGGTGGTAGTTGGCTGCCACTGTTCACGCGCCCGATGTCGCTGAGTTTCTTGGTGCTCGCTGGCTTGCTTTTGTTCTGGTCGCTGCGCCAACACCGTGCGATCTCTCCCGATTCCGAATGACTCAAAAACGACCACCTAACATCCTCTGGTACTGCACCGACCAGCAACGCTTCGACACCATCGGCGCCCTCGGCAACCCGCACGTGTCCACCCCAACGATCGACTCCCTCGTCGAGGGCGGTACCGCCTTCACCCACACCTATTGCCAGAGCCCGATCTGCACCCCGAGCCGCACCAGTTTCATGACGGGTCTCTACCCGACGCGCGCGCACAGCACTCGCAACGGCAATGATACTTTCGAGGGGCATCCTCCGCTGATCAGTAAGCTGGTGGCGGAGGCGGGCTACCATTGCGGGCTCATCGGAAAATTCCACCTGCAGAGTTCAGGTAAACGCACCGAACCGCGGCTCGACGATGGGTTTTCGTTTTGGAAATTCAGCCACGCACCGCGCGATGATTGGAAAGAAGGGCACGATTACGCAGACTGGGTGAAAGAAAAAGGCGGTGATCTCGACGCGATGCGCGAGAGCGAGGAACGCGTGCCGGCAGAGTTCCACCAGACCACCTGGGCGACCGAGCGCGCCTTGGAATTCCTAACGGAGGCGGAGTCGATCGATAAGCCTTGGATGCTCAACATCAATCCCTACGATCCGCATCCACCATTCATTCCGCCAAAGGAATACGCCGACAAATTCGACGCTGAGGCGATGCCTGGGCCATATTTTCGAGAATCCGATATCGCCGCGCAGGCGAAGCTTGCGCCGGTCGATTTCCAGACCGAGGCGCTGACTCCAGAAGAGCGCGGGGCGAAGAAAATCCAAGCGCTCTACTACGCGATGATCTCCCTCATCGATGACCAGTTGGCGCGCATTATCCAACGCCTCGACGAAACCGGCCAGCGCGACAACACCGTCATTATATTCACCAGCGACCACGGTGAGTCATTGGGCGACCACGGGCTGCTGTTCAAAGGCTGCCGATTCTACGACGGTCTCGTCCGAGTGCCGTTGATCTTTAACTGCCCGGGCAGCATCGAAAGCGGAGTGCGCAGTGACGCCCTAGTAGAGTTGCTCGACATGAGTGCAACCATCTTGGACATCGCCGGCGTGGAGTTGCCGGAGTATTTCCAAGGCGAGAGCCTGCGGCCAATCCTCAATGGCCAGGCGTCGGCCGACCATCATCGCGACAGCATTCGGTCGGAGTACTTTGACGCGCTCGACAAGGAGTTTTGCAATGGCAACGCCTCATTCGCGACCATGTATCGCACGCGTCGTTACAAGCTAGTCGTCTACCACCGCAACAAGCTCGGTGAATTATTCGACCTTGAGAAGGATCCCCACGAATTCGAGAACCTGTGGGATGACCCAGCTTCTTCCGAAATAAAGAATCGCCTCATCCTCGAAAGCTTCAACGACCACGTCATGAAGACCACCGATGTCGGCAGCCGACGCATCGCGCCGATGTAGATCGGTGAGATGCTCTGGTGTATCCATCCGTTCCTCCTGACCGGGTTCCCTCCGAGTGCCGACGCTACTTGATCAACGATGGTGCCCTTAAGGGGCAAGCGAGAATGGCACTAGCTTAAGGGCCGTGATGGGCTTCCGGAGGCGGTCGGAAGGTCCAGTCGCCGCAGGCGATGGCGTAACTTCGATTTCAAAATCGAAGAGCAGTGCCTAAGCACGAAGGCCGAGCACGACGGGCTTCGTTTTGAAATCGAAGTTACCCCTGACCGGCTACTGGCTTTCAAGGCCTCCGGCTTGGGCATTGGAAAATAGAGATCAGCACACCGACGCTTGCCCATAAACTAGCACCATTCCGGCTAGCCCGAACTGCGGCAGATCACCACAAGGTAACCCGGTCACCCTCAATGTCCCGGGTGCCGTCCGAGTTCTTGGACATTATGGGGCTCTTTCAGCCTTCGCCCCCATCAGAAGATGGAACAAGTCCCTTCATGGTACCCGTGATGAAAGATAATCCCTTTCCTACTAAACTTTAGATGATAGATTTTTGCGTTTGCGGGCAGTAAACAGGTGAATGGAAATCATCATCCCCACTCCGGCGCTTCTGGCGTCGTTTAGATTGACCACACTGGCCAAAAGCGTGATTAATCCGCTGGATAGAGGCGATGACGGCCTGTGCGCCGAAAGGTGTCATCTGCCATGAAGAAAATCGGTACATTTACCTTGAACAGAATTGGAGCGTTGGGCTGCATTGCTGCATGGTGTCTATTCGCCACTGTTGCGTCACACGGTGCTGACCCCCTCCGTGCCGGGCGTTCTGCAACGCAATCGCAGTCAAGTGAACTGCTGCCCTTGGCCAAAGCCAGGGAAGTGGGGCGTTCGAAGTCAGCCTTGTTGGCACCGGTATCGGGCAAAGAGTCATCGGCTGCCGCTGGATCTTCGACGGCCAATCTTGCGGATTTCAAGAAGCACGTCGCACCGGTGCTCACCAAGACCTGCGTGGTGTGTCACGGTCCTAAGAAGGCCAAGGGCAAGTTCCGCATCGACACGCTGGATGCGGATCTCATGCAAGGTGGCGATGTGGAATGGTGGCTGGAGGTTTTCGATGTCGTGAGTAATGGCGAGATGCCGCCTGAAGATGCGGAAGTCGAATTGGCAGATGGCGACCTCAGCAAGATCATCGAGTGGCTGGGGCCGGAGATTCAAAAGGCCTCGAAGGTGCGGCACGACGAAGGGAGCCATTCGTCTTTTCGCCGCTTGGCGCGATACGAGTACAACTACGCACTCCAGGACTTGCTTGGATTGCCCTTCGCCCTCGCCGATCGCCTGCCTCCGGAAACCGCATCTGAGGACGGCTTCAAGAACAGCTCTGAAATGCTGCAGATGTCGGCCATGCAATTCGAAACCTATCGCGAGATTGGTCTCAAAGCACTCAGGCAAGCCACCGTTCGTGGTGAGCGTCCTAAAATGATAGTTTATCGCCTTCCGATGCAGGACGAGAAATGGTCAGCTATCGACAATGAAAATATTGGGGAGGTACACCCACTCAACCAGAAGGGTAAGAAAGGTGGGGAAGCGATTTCTTTAAACAAGAAAAATCATTCATTGAAACTTGATCTCAGCAATCATCTTCCTGATGAAGGCATCATGCGCGTTACCGTGCGCGCCGGGCGATCGACGATGAGCGCTGATGAGTACGCAAGTCTGCGCTTAATTTTCAGTGCCCATACTAGCAATAACGCCAATTTCTCCCAAGTGATCAGTGATCGCGATGTTCCCGTCACTGCATTTGCCGACAAGCCGCAATTGATCCACTTTGATATTCCTCTCAGTGAAATCCAACGGAACCCATTCCGAAACAATGAAGAGAAATTTCCCAGGCGGGATGAGTTTTTAACCATTCAATGTGCTACCAGTACACGCGGCAAAGAACCTCTCAGTGTCCTGGTAGATTTCATCGAAATTAGCGCGCCATTCCACGCGCAATGGCCACCCAAAACCCATCGTGATATCTTCATCGAGAGCAAGAATAGAACGGATGAGCAAGCATACGGCCGGGAAGTATTAACGAGATTCATGGAACGTGCCTGGCGTCGTCCTGTCACCTCGAAGGAAGTCGATCCATTCATGGCATTGTTTGCCGAATATCGTCCTGAATTTGCGAACTTGGAAGACGCCATGTTGGAAGTGCTGGCAACCGTCTTAGCTGCACCGGAATTCCTCTACCTGACTCAACAGATACCCGCCAGTCCTTCGGGGGATCTGAAAACGATCAGTGATATCGGATTGGCCAGCCGGCTGTCGTTTTTTCTGTGGTCTAGTATCCCTGACGAGGAACTGCTCAAGCTCGCCCGGGAGGGGAAGCTCAAAGAGCCAACGGTTCTGACGGCTCAGGTCACACGGATGCTGGTGGACTCACGATCAAGTCGGTTCTCTCTAAATTTCGTCCAGCAATGGCTCGCCATGGATGGTCTGAATAGTGTGACTCATGTGAATGATCTTTCACTTAGAGAAGCCATGCAGGAAGAGCCGATCGCCTTTTTCAAGGAGGTTTTGAATGGCAACAGCAGCGTCATGGATTTCATTCACTCCGATTATGCCTTGGTCAACGAACGCCTCGCCAGTCACTATAAGATTAGAGATGTCTATGGGTCTCATTTCCGCAAGGTGTCGATTAAGCCTGAAACGAATCGTGGCGGGATTTTGACAGGCGCCGCCATTCTAGCGATGAACTCTGACGGCGAAGACTCCAATCCTCTCAAGCGCGGCGTCTGGATGCTGGAAAGTGTCCTGCATGATCCACCACCACCTCCTCCTCCCAATGTCCCGGAAGTCGATCTGACAGATCCGAGGATTTTACAAATGACTCTCAAAGAGCGCATCGCAGATCACCGCAATAAACCGGCCTGCATCTCGTGCCATTCTAAAATCGATCCTTGGGGAATTGCTTTTGAGAACTACGACGCGTTGGGAGTCTTCCGTACCAAGATTGGGAATAAGCCGGTGGATGCCACTTCAGCACTTTTCAACAAGCAAGAATTGGCGGGGATGGATGGCTTAAAGCGCTACCTGCTCACGGAGCGGCAAGACCAATTTGCCAGGGCCATGGTTCATAAAATGACCGCCTATGCCCTCGGCCGACCATTGTCTTTTAGCGATCGATCTGAAATTGACAGCTTGGCTGTCCAATTCAGAAAAAAGGGGGATCGCCTGGGTGATTTAATACACATGATCATAAATAGCCGCCTCTTTATCTCAAAGTAGAATTCAGGAACGAATGATGAACAACAAAACAGAATCCTTGAATCGTAGGAATTTTCTTCATGGTGCAGGTGTGGCTCTCGCCCTGCCATGGTTTGAAACATTTGCTGCGGATCATTCCAATCGAGACTCTGCCCCGAAACGATTTGTTAGTATCTACCATCCAGATGGTGTCGGATTGCCGGTCAAAGCGGACCCGGCCTGGAGAGATTGGAGTTGGTTTCCCCGGGGCGGAGAGAGCGATTTTGAATTGACCAAAGTGCTCGATGTCCTCGAGCCTTTGCGCCGTGAGATCACGATCTATTCAGGGCTGTCACATCCGGCTGCAAGATCCGTTCATGGCCATTCGAATGCCGATCAGTACCTGACGGGGGCGGCGACCGGAGGTCACGGCTCCTATAAGAACTCTGTTTCTCTTGATCAGGTCTATGCGGCGCACGCGGGCGAGTTCACCCGCCATTCTTCGCTGGTGATGTCGACCAATGGGGGCGTTGGTGGCCCCCGTGGCGCACAGACGCAATCCTACAATCGTGAAGGACGGCCAATTCCTGCCTTAAATAATCCGAAGCAGATCTTCGACATGCTCTTTGTGACCAGCGGTAAAGATGCTGCTGCAAAACTGGCAAGAAGCAAAAGTGCGCTGGATCTCCTTGTTGCCAATACGCGCTCATTGGGACGGAGGCTTTCCAAGTATGATCAGCAGACGCTCCAGCAGTATCTCGATGCGGTTCGCGATACGGAAGTGAAGTTGGCGAAAGCCCGGCAGTGGATTGATACACCTGTTCCAAAGGTGGATACCCGAAGTTTGACCTTAGATGCAGGTCCAAAAGAGGCGCGGCTCTACTTCCAGACGATGTATGAACTGATCTATCTTTCCTTCCTAAGTGATTCAACTCGCGTGGCGACCTTTCAGTTGGGTAGGGAGAATGGTGGCGGTCAACACAACCTGCTTTCGATGGCGGTTGGACTCGGAAATGCCCATGCTTTGACCCATGCGGTCAAAAAGCCAAAGGGTTGGGAAAACCTCGGCACCTATAATCGCTACCAAGCGGAAGAGTTCGGTCGTTTCGTGCAGAAGCTAAAAGATACCTCAGAGCCGAGCGGCCAGGGCAACTTGCTGGACAACACCTTTGCCATGCATGGTTCCGCTTCCAGCAGCTTCCACCTGTCGCGCAATTATCCGATTATCTCTGCCGGTGGTAAAAATCTCGGCTTCAAAAATGGCCGGTATCTCAAATTCGGCGAAGGGAACGAAGATAATCAGGCCGGCGCCGGTATCGTGAGCGACCAAGGGTGGAGAGGTAAAGTGGAGGCGGAAGAGCTTCCGCTGTCCCAGCTCTTCGTCACCGTCTTGCAACGACTCGGTGTCGAGGCGGAATCGTTCGGTGGGATCACGGGGACGCTGAGTAGGGTGTGAGGCTTCCGCTTGGACTGGACTGCTCCCGGAATTTTTTCCATCACCCGTCTGGCACCAATCACGTTGTAGGGATTCAGTTTGGCGCCAAGCCGTTAGGATTCGCTCTAGTTTGCAGAAGTCGTGCTGCTACCACCGGCTTTCGACTTGCTGCTCAACTCGAGTATACCGCTCATACTCGATGGGAGGAACACTTTGTCTGCGGGATTCCGCGAAATACGGTCAAATCCATCGATGACTTTTTGCGCAATTAAGATCCGCGCAGCTTCCTCCGCACCGACCGCTTCGGAGA
>JBLHKE010000275.1:0-9488 GCA_047619485.1 Verrucomicrobiales bacterium
GATAGATCGACGTGGCGCGTGCCGAAATTCTCCAGCTCGAGGTATTCGAATTCGCTGCGCTGGTTGAATCCCGCGCCCAGTTCCGCGATGCTCGGCGAGGCCGGGCGGTAGTGGATCTCGGTGATCGCGAGATTGACCGGTGCGGCGGGGTCGGTATCGACGAGGTAAGTCGCCTCGCTGATGGCGCTCCACTCGGCACCATCGCGGACACGGGAGCGCAAGACGTTGACACCCGGCTGGGTGAGAAACAGCGGGTCGGCGGTCGTGGTCTGCACGCCGATGAGGCGCAGGTCAAAGCTAGTGTCGCTGGAGCCACCGCTGATCTGGTGGATCTCGACCGCTAATGTATTGCTGCCCTCAGCGAGTGAAACCGTCGGGATGTTGAATGAGAAGAAGGTATTCTCATCGCCGCCACCGACGACTGCGGCTGCGTTGGTGAGGTGGCCGATCGTGCCGGCGGGCATGTTCGAGCGGGCGATCTCATCGCCGTTGAGGTAGACGACCGCGCCGTCGTCACGCAGGAGTTCGAGGCTCAGGGTGGTAAAATTGGTGACGCTGGTGGCGTTAAAAGTGTGTCGGTAGTAGGTGGTCGGGTACTTGGCGCCCGAGTCTGGCCCGAACGAGACCGTGGTATCTTCGTCGCCATCTCCGTAGCCGAGTTGCGCTGTGCCAGATGCCCACGCCGTATCGTTGAATCCCGGCGCGCGCCACGTGATGCCCTGGTTGCTGCCGTTGTCGAGATACTTCCAGGAGGAGCCTGCGGCGACCAGTGTTTGTGAGATTGTGCTGCTCTGGAACATCTGCGCCGTCGGGTCGAGCGCGCCCCCGAGTTGGCGTGGGTCGGCGCCGTTGAGGGTGTAGTAGATGGTGCCGGGGCTGCCGGAGATCAGCAGCTGATCCGTGCTGGCGATGGAGCCGCCATGCTGGTTGTAGCTCGGCGGATCTAGGCTGGGATACCAGCCGACGGCGCGCAGTTGTCCGATCATGATCGGCACGCGGCCGGTGATGAAATTGCGCACGTTCTGCACGGCTCCTTGCCAATTGGCGCGGCTGCGGGTGGTGTCCCCCCAACGTGCGGAGTGGGCGATGATGGCACCGTCGATCACAGAAGCCCGCCGCTCGATCCGCTCGAGCCCGGCCTGAGGCGTGAGTTGGCCACTGTTGTAGCAGGCCTCCGCGACGCGGTCAGCGAAAGCCATGCGATACTCGAGGTTGTCGTTGGCGAGGCGCTCGTGCAGCGAGTGCGGGTTGAATTGCTCCAACGTCGAGCTGCTAGTGAAGGGCGACACCATGTTGAAGGAGTTACCGTGGGTGCCCATCGAGTGCTCGCTGTCGTGCTCGAAGAACTTGTAACCGTCCGGGTTCTCGCGGTTGTAGATGCCGAAGTAGTTGTTCGGCCGCGGTTGGGTGAAGCGCGAACCCGGACCGTCGCGGTCGGCGGTGTAGTAGGTGATGATCATGTAGTCGATCAGGTTCTGCAGATCGACAAGCTTCTCAATTACCGCGCTTGGGTTGCCGCTGGTGTCGAGCCCTTGGATGTCGAACAGGGCGGCGTTGGTGTTGAAGCCTGCCTGCCATTTTTGCCACAGGCGATCATAGGAGGCGCGGTTGCCGTCGGTGACGTCGCCAAATGATTTCACCACATCGTAGTCGAGCTGGTCGCCGCCGAAGTAGGTCTCTGCGTAGTTCGCCTCCGGGCGCTCCTCGATCTCCGACATCCCCCAGTAGACGCCGTTGAGGTAGAGGTGATACCAGCGGGAGCGCGTGTAGGGTTGCCCCATCTCCCTCTGTAAATCGCGGCTCCAGGTGTCACGGATGAAGGTGTTCTGGCCGGAACCGCCCATCGCCCACGAGTAATTCTGCGGACCACGCAGGTCGAGCTTGTCAAAGTTGTCCGCGCCCTCGTCACCGAAGAGTTTGTAGTTGAGGCGACCGTTGCCGTAATCGCTGCGGAAAAACACGCGGAAGGAGTGCTTCGGGTTTCCTGTGTTGCGCGAAAATCCGCCGCGGATGCGCAGGCCGATCGGCGACTGGAAACCATCAGCGTTGCCGTCCGGGTCGACGTAGCCAGGTGGGTTGATGAGCTCCATCGAGCTCTCGCGTTCCCACGCGAATCCACGGTTGCCGGGGTTCGAGTAGATGCCGGAGCCAGAGCTGGTCAAGCTCGCTTGGTCGGTGACGATCGAGAGGGTGGGGATCGCGGTGAGCGCGTCCTTGGTCTGCTGCACGCCGCCGATCTCCTGGTTGCCGTTGTTCACGATCGACTGGTCCATCCCGTATTCGTAAACCTGGCCATTTACGGAGCCTGTTGGCCACCCTGCAGGTGCCGTGGATGACTGGGTGATGATGTCGTCGATGTATAGGTAGGTGTGGGTATCGACATTGGTCGGATCGAAGCCTGTTTTGAATGCTGCAGCACGCAGAGTGGTCGTGCCGCTGATGTTGATCGGAGCCGTGTAGATCGAGCCGGAGGTCGCGGTCGGTTTCGAACCATTGGTCGTGTAGCGGATGATCGCGTCGGCGGTGATGGTGGTGATGGTGACCGCCATTGGCAGGTCGTAGAATCCACGGTCAGGGTCGAACTTCGTATCATCGACCTTGCCCTGGCTGGAAGGCGCGGAGTTGATGCTGCCTGGAGTGGGGGAGTCGAAGTAAAATGGGTCACCGGCAAGCAGTCCACCACCGAGCAACTCCGGCAGCACGAGGAATGAATCGTCAGGCGCGTTGATGTTGAGCCCGTGGATGGCGAGGACGTTGTTCGAACCATTGGTAAGCAGGCCGGTGTGCGCAGTGAGGTTGAACGGCTGCGCGACGAAGGCATCGGTCGTTGCGCGGGCGGCGGTCGCGGTGGCATTCCAGGCAGGAGTGCCGGCCGGTGCGTTGGAACTGGTGACGCGTGTACCGTTGAGGTAGGCGACGAAGCCGTCGTTGTACTGCATTGCCAAAGAGAGCGAATCCAGGGCATCCACATCATTCACTGTAAACGGGATGCGCACGTAAGCGCCGGAGTTTATTCCCTCCATCTGTGCACTGATATCAGTATCGATCACGCCTCCGCCTCCACTTGATTCATCGGGTGTGGTGAACACGGCAAGCCCACCGTTCGAGGTGTCGCCGACAAGTTGGAAGCCCGTATTGAAAGTGGCGAAGGAACCAGGGGCTGCGAACAGCTCCATCCCTGCGCCACCGCCGTTTTCGAAGAACATCGCCTCGAGCGTATGGGCGCCGGCGCTGAGGCTGATCGTCCCGAAGTGATCCTGTGGGCCGTGGCGCGTGTCGTCCACCATCACACTCGTGCCATTGATTCGGATGCGTCCGCCATCGTCTGAGTTGATCCCGAAGGTCCAGCTGCCCGCGGTCGGGATGATGATCGTCCCGGTCACCTCGACCGTGTAGTTGTCGCCGCCGCCGCCAGGGAATACCCGGTTGCTGTTAGGGAAGTGTCCGTCGCCGCCGGTGTCGTAAAAATTGCACACTGGGTGGACCTCGACCGTTTCGGATACGACGTTGTTGCCCGCGAGCGCCGAGTCAGCGATCGCGAGAGTCGTCAGCGCGACATTCGAATGAACATCGCGCACAGTCATCCCAGGGATCTGTAGACCAAAGCCGACGCCCGTGTTGGCGTTGGTCCAGCCGCTGGGGTTGAATCCCGGCAGGGTCCAGCTCGTCCCGAGGGTGTCGTTCGAAGGGACGAGGATCTGTGCGGCCGCGCCCGAGTTTACCAGCGGCACGCCGTCGAAGGCGATTCCGTAGCTGCGGTCGGTATCTTGGTTGGGGTATTCCGGCGTGTAATCGTGTGAGACGGTGGTGCCGTCGGGCATCACCAGCGCGAGGTATTCGCCGCCGGAGCTGAGGCCGAAGTTCGTGTGTAGCTCGGAGCCGGGGACACGCCGATCTTTGCTGGAGGCGAACACGACAATGAAGTCACCTGGCTGCAACGTGATCGCTGGAATTGGCCACTTGGTGAGGTCTGTAGCGATGTCGGTCAAATACCAACCGGTGAGATCCACTGCTCCGGAGTCGGGGTTATGGATCTCGAGCCAATCCGAGAACTCGCCGTCCTCGTCTGCAAGGGTCGTGTCGTTGTTGGCAACAAACTCGGTAATCAGCGGGACTGCACGAGAGGTCGGCTGGAAGAGTAGGCAGAAAACGAAGGCCAGTGGAGCACTGACCCAGGCGGGGTGGGGGGAGATCATATTTTGGGGGAGTGGAGTAGAGGATAGCATGAAGTTTTCGTCACGAGAGGTCAACGCTCATCCGCCAGTGCTCTTATCAACTCCTATCCTCGCTAGGCTTGACCGGGTAACATCGCGCGACCAAATGGGACATTGACAGCGAGGCGATTTGGAAGTCATGGTACAAACTAGAAATTAATCTAAAGAGGAAAGGGAAGGGTAGTAAATGCGATCGAGATTGGGGAACTTTATGATGGGGGGGCTTTGTGCGTCTCTTATAGCCACGAATTCTGTGCAGGCAGCGGGAGGGCTTCAACTGGACGGTGTCGACGATTACGTGACAATGGGGGTGGCACCTGGCTTGGGCAGTGAGACTTTTACCCTCGAGACTTGGTTCCAACGCACTGGAACCGGCTCGACAGTAAGTTCGGGAACCGGCGGAGTCGTAGCGATCCCGCTGGTCACTAAAGGCAGGGGCGAAGGAGATGGTAGCACTCTGGATATGAACTTTTTCTTGGGGATCCGCGGCACCGATGGCGTGCTGGTGGCGGATTTCGAGGAGGGGGCAAGTGGTGCTAGCCCGGGCCTGAACCATCCGGTGATCGGGGTTACTCCAGTCACGAACAACGTCTGGCACCACGCTGCGGTGAGCTATGATGGATCGAAGTGGCAACTGTTTTTAAACGGGGCACTCGAGGCTGAGTTGGTCGTCGGACAACCGCCACGTGGCGACAGTATCCAGCACGCGGCAATTGGCAGTGCGCTGACTTCGAACGGAACAAGTGATGGAGCTTTCGCCGGCTTTTTGGACGAGGTTCGGATCTGGGATTACGCTCGCAGTGAATTACAGATTTCGAACAACCTGGCCGTAGAGATTATCGCCGAGTCAGGACTGGTCGGCCGATGGGCACTGGACGAGACTAGTGGGACAAGCGCTGCGGACAGTTCTGGCAGCAACATCGATGGCACGCTGAGCAATGGCCCGGTGTGGGGCGCCGGATACCTCTTCGGGCCGCTACCGGGTGTCACCCTGATCTCACCAGCCGACCAGGCGATCGACGCCAACCCGAATGTGACCTTTACCTGTGATGCCACAGACGCTACCGCGCTCGCATCTGCGACCCTCTATGTCGGCCCTGCTGGCGGATCTCTCTCGCCGGTCGAGACCAAAACGATCTCCGGCACGTCCGCCACTGTCGATTTCACCACGACGCTTACCGACGGGCAGAGCTATATCTGGAATTGCCTCGTGACCAACAGCGTCGGCGGCCAACGCTGGGCAGCTGCCGATTTCGGCCTGCTCGTCGATGCCAATTTTCCTGATCAGCCGGTGCTCATCGCCCCACTCGACGCCGCGGTCGATGTGCCCGTCCCTCCGCAGTTGCAAGTGCAGGTGAGCGACCCCAACACCGACCCTCTCACTGTCTCGTTCTACGGGCGTGACACCCAGCCGGCAGACTTCACGGTAGCGGCACTCCCGGATACCCAATACTACGTATCAAGCCTCAACGGTGGCACACCGGAGATGTTCAACGCGCAGGCGGATTGGATTGTCAATAACCAGGCCGCCAACAACATCGCATTCGTGACGCACCTTGGTGATGTCGTTCAAAACGGTGACACCGCGCAGTCTGAATGGCTGAATGCGATCGATGCGCTCTACCGGCTTGAATACTTTTCCCCTGGATTGCCCGACGGAATTCCCTATGGCATCGCGATCGGCAACTACGACCAGATTCCGCTTGGTGACCCGGACGGGACGACAACGTTCTTCAACCAATACTTCGGCGAAGCTCACTTCGCTGGCCGTGAGTATTACGGCGGTCACTTCGGTTCGAACAACGACAACAACTACCAGTTAGTCAGCGCCAGCGGACTCGATCTCATCTTCGTCCACCTTGAATACGACAGCTCGGCGAACCCTGCGGTTCTCGCCTGGGCGGACGGGCTACTTCAGACGCATAGCGACCGCCTCGCCATCGTCTCCACCCACCACCTCGTCGGGACCGGCACCCCGGCCACCTTCTCGGCACAGGGGCAAGCAACCTACGATGCCCTCAAGGGAAACCCGAACCTGATCCTGATGCTAGGCGGCCACGTCACCGGCGAGGCGCGCCGCAGCGACACTTTCAATGGCAACACCGTCCACTCGTTGCTCGCCGACTTCCAGAATAGCGGCAACGGTGGCGACGGCTGGATGCGCTTGTTGGAGTTCTCACCTGCCAGCGACGAAATCCGCGTGAAGACCTACTCGCCGAGCCTCGACCAGTTCCAAACTGATGCCGACAGCGAATTCACGCTCAGTGTCCCGCTCGATCCCGGGTTCAAACTCATCGGTGAGAACCAGAATGTGGCGAGCGGCGCGACGACCTCAGTTTCCTGGAGCGACGCGGCAGTTGACTCGAACTATGAGTGGTTTGTCACCGTTACCGATTCTACCAGCCGGCAGACGCAAGGCACCCTCTGGAGTTTCGACACGGAACCCTTCGATCTGAACCCGCCAGTCATCAGCGCAGTCGCGGCCATCAATATCACCGACCACGCCGCCGAAATCATCTGGACGACGGACGAGATTGCCGACTCGCTGGTCGACCATGGAGACAATGCATTTTATGGCTCACAGATCACCAGTGGCAACCTTGTCGCATCGCACTCGATCTTGATCTCCAACCTCGCGCCAGGGCAGACCTACCACTACCGGGTTAGCTCCTCGGATAGCGCAGGTAACGCGGCGGTCGGCACTGATCTGACCTTCACCACGGCGATCGACGATCTCACACCACCGACACCGGATCCGCTCAGTTGGGCGAGCGTTCCGACTTCGGCCGGACCAAGCTCGATCACGATGACTGCGACCACCGCGAGCGATTCGAGCGGCGTCGAGTATTATTTCGAGAACCTCAGCGACCCGGCTCACGACAGCGGTTGGCAAACCGGGACGACGTTCACGGATACCGTGTTGCTCCCTAACACTTCCTACACCTACCGCGTCAAAGCTCGCGACCTGTCGCCAGCGAGCAACCAGACTGGGTTTTCCAGCCAGGGCTCGGCGACGACGGGTGCCGGCTCTGCGACGGTCCTGCGCGGACCTTACTTGCAGAACGGTAAACCAGACGGCGTCTCGATCATGTGGCGCACCGACAACTTCACCGACGGCCGGGTCTGGTATGGCGATTCGCCCTCAAACCTAGACCAGGTAGTCGACGAACCATTGGCGCCACCAGCGTTCATCGACCGCGGTGCCACTTGGAAATACCTAGACGACGGCAGCAATCAGGGCACCGCGTGGAGAGATCCGGCGTTCGACGATTCTAGCTGGAGCCAGGCCTCCGCCCAACTCGGCTACGGCGATGGCGACGAGGCGACGGTTGTCAGCTACGGCCCTAGTTCTACCAACAAATTCACCACTACCTATTTCAGGCACTCGTTCACGGTTAGCGATGCCGCCAGTGTCACCGACCTTGAGATTGGCCTATTGCGCGACGATGGCGCCGTCATCTATCTCAACGGCACGGAGCTCCGCCGCGACAACATGCCTGGCGGGACGATCAGTTCCACTACCTTTGCCAGCGGCGCGATCGGCGGAACCAATGAGGCGATCTTCTTCGTTAGCGCAGTCGATCCCGCCCTGTTGCTAGAGGGCACCAACGTCATCGCCGTCGAGATCCACCAGGCGAACCTGACCAGCTCCGACATCAGTTTCGATCTCGAACTCTATAAACCGCAGCTAGGTGGCGGCGGTGACGGCTTCGACCACCTAGTTCGCATCGGCGGCCTCAACCCAAACACGACCTACTACTACCAGGTCGGCACCACCCAGGGAGAGTTGCTGGCAGGAGGCTCCCCCGACCACCATTTCGTCACCCTACCGACGCCGGGAACGACCCAGCCGGTACGCATCTGGGCGCTGGGGGACTCAGGCACCGCAGACGCCAACGCCCGTTCCGTCCGCGACGCCTATCTCGGGCTCGCCGCGATCGAGCAGCCGGCGGATTTTCTGTTGATGCTAGGTGACAACGCCTACACCACCGGCACCGACACCGAATACCAGAACGCCGTCTTCCAGAACATGTATGAGGACATCCTGCGCAACCGCGTGCTTTGGTCGACCCAAGGCAACCACGACGCAGGTGCCTACTTCGATGTCTTTGATCTGCCGGTCGCCGGCGAGGCTGGCGGAGTCGCCTCAGGCACCGAGGACTATTACTCGATCGATTACGCCAACGTTCACCTGATCTGCCTCAGCTCGCAGGATCTGTCGCTCTGCTCGGATCCGAACAGCCCGATGTACCAGTGGCTCAACGCCGATTTGCTGGCGACCACGCAACCGTGGATCATCGCTTACTGGCACCACCCCGCCTACACCAAGGGATCGCACGACTCGGACAATGCTGGCGACAGCAGCGGGCGCATGGAGGACATGCGCACCATCGCATTGCCGATCCTCGAGGCCGGTGGCGTCGATCTGGTGCTCTCTGGCCACAGCCACTCATACGAGCGCAGCATGTTCATCAACGGACACTACGGATTGTCGGGCACCTTCAATGCCGGAACTCACGTCGTGCAGACAGGTGATGGTGATCCGGCAGGCGACGGTGCCTACACCAAGAACAGTGAGGACGGCGCTGTCTATATAACGGCGGGCAGCTCCGGCAAAATTAGCGGCGTCGCGCAGCACAACGCGATGCAGATCTGGCTCAGCAAACTTGGTTCGGTGATCATCGACATCGACAACGACAAGATGGACGTGCGCTTCCTGCGAGAACTCAACCCGCTGCAGATCGACGACGGTTTCCAAATCACGAAGAACCTCGGCCCAGATCTCGACCCGCCCGCACCCGATCAGATGACTTGGGCAAGTGCCCCTGCGGCAGTCGACAGCACCTCGATCACCATGACCGCGACCACCGCGACCGATGTGAGCGGTGTCGAATACCTGTTCGAGAACTTGACGATCCCAGGGCACGACAGCGGATGGCAAGCCGCGGCGACCTATGTCGATAGCGGACTGGATCCCGCTACAAGCTACACTTACCAGGTCACCGCGCGCGACCAATCCCCGGCGCAGAACACGACCTCAGCATCGCCCACCGCGGGCGCCACGACCGATCCGGACACCACCTCTCCAACACCCGACCCAATGACTTGGGCGAGCACACCCGCGGCGGTTGACACCACCTCGATCACGATGACCGCAACCACGGCCACCGATGTGAGTGGGGTCGAATACCGGTTCTTGAACCTGACGGACTCGAGCCATGATAGCGCTTGGCAAGCCAGCCCGACCTACATCGATACTGGGCTCGCACCGGG
>JBLHKE010000276.1:0-9481 GCA_047619485.1 Verrucomicrobiales bacterium
ACGATGAAGAAGATGAGCAGAATGAAAATGCAGTCGATCATCGGGGATAGGTCGATCCCCAATGGTTCATCTGTGTCGCTGACTGCTCGTTTGCGCATGTTAGTCTAGAGTTGAGACTGAACGGGTTTTCGCGCCCGCGATCTTGGCTTGGGCGTGGACGCGCTGGACGATGCCGTGGCTGGCGTCGCGGTGCCCTTGGATGATGACGGATGTCTCAGGGTCGACGTCGAGTTTCGGTTTGATGAGTGGCAGGACACCGCCGACGCCGATCACTTCGCCCTCGTGCTTCACCTTATCGTCGGAGGTGATCTGGATGATCACGCTGTTGCTGTCCAAAGTGCTAGCGGTGGCACTGGAGATGTCCGGCTTGTTCACCTCGGTGCCAACTTCGTCTACGAACACGGTGGTGACGATGAAGAAGATGAGCAGGATGAAGATGCAGTCGATCATCGGCGAGAGGTCGATGGGGACGTTGTCATTGGAGTCGTTGTTGAGGTCGCGTCCTAACATGGTAGCATCAGGCGGGTTCTGGCATGGGGTGGTCGAAGCCGTAGGCGGCTTCGGCTGGTGGGGCGGTGACCACGACGATTTCTTCCTCCTCTTCGGGTTCGTCGTCGAGGTGCGCGGTCTTCAGGGTGAGCGTCAGGCTCTCGATCCTGGCGATCGCAGCCTCGAGGCCGACTTTCTTGCGGGTGATGATGAGGGCGAAGAAGACACCGGGCAGCGCGATCATAAGCCCGGTCTGGGTTGTCAGGAGTGCCTCTTGGATGCCGCCAGCGACCTTCGACATGGTGTCGCCGCGGCCACCGGTTGCGATCCCATCAAAAGTCCCGAGCATGCCGATGACGGTGCCGAGCAGGCCGGCGAGTGGCGCCGTGGCGACGAGGGTATTGACGAATATTAGGCGCCTGTCGATGCGGGTGAGCATGTTGAACCGTATCTCGTCGAAACGGCGCTGGATCGATTTCGGGTTCTGCGGTCCGGCTTGTGTGTATTTGATGATGTCGCCAGCCTGTCCTACGGATTCTTCAGGGTGCTGCACCCACTTCTCCCAGTGCTTGGCTGAGCGCGGGTTAAGGTTGCCCCTAAATAGGAACAACAGAAGATCGAGGGCATTGCTGTAGAGCAGCAGTCCGAGGATGGCGAGCATGATCATGACCCAGCCTCCGCTGGAGATGATCTCGAACATTTCTTGGAAACTCATGATATTAGGCTGGTGCGGGTGATGCCTGAGGTGGTTCCTCCTCGGAGGGGTTGGATTCCTCTCTAGGGGTCGGCTTGGGTTTTGGTGTGGTGGGTGGTGGCTTGTCCAGATCGCCGGTCGTCAGCCCGTTGAGGAAGGCCATCGAGGCTGCTTCCATGTTGCCGATGCGTCCGCGAGCCATGCGGGTGAGCAGGCCGTGGATGATCAGAACCGGGATCGCGACGACTAGGCCTAGCTCGGTGGTGACGAGTGCCTCGGAGATACCGGAGGAGAGCGTGCGTGCGTCGCCGGTGCCGAACTCGGTAATGAGTTTGAAGGTCTTGATCATTCCCATCACGGTTCCGAGGAGACCCATCAGCGGCGCGGCGGCTGCAGTGACGGCTAGGAATGGTAGGAAGCGCTCTAGTTTCGGGCGAATCGAGAGGAGTTTCTCGTAGAGGAGTTCTTCGAGCACCCTGCGCTTGGTGTCGTGGCGGCGGACGGCCAGCTGGATCAATTCGCCCGCTTTACCTTTGATTCTGGCGGCCTCTTCGGTGGCTGACTTTTTGTCGGCCATCGTTAGGTGGTCGATGATCGAGTTGACGACGCGAGGGTGGGGGACGCTGACGCGTGAGATCTCCCACCATTTGAAGGCGGCGATGCAGAGGGCGAACAGGCCGAGGTAGATGAGCGTCCAGCCGACCCACTGGCCTTTGGCGATGTGCTCGATGATGGTGTCCTTCGAGACTTCTAGTTTGAGGGCTTTGCCGAGGGTCGGGTCGAGGGCGATTTCGGCGTCCTTGCCGTCGATGACAGCCTGGATGCCCGCGCTACGCTCGGGGCCCGGATCGACGATCGAGGCGGTGAGCTGGTTGAGCACCTGGGTTGTCACGCCGGTCGACTCGCCGCCCTGTGCCTTGAAATACCCGGCAGGGCCGAGCAGGGCGAAGCGGCCGGGGACTTTTTCTCCAGTCTGGATGAGTGCTTCACCTTGGAAGGTGCGACCACCGAGATTGTCTTCGAGCCGGTCTAGGGAGAGCGCGACGAGCTCGAGTCGTTCGGTGAGTTCTTCGAGGTCGCTGGCAGCGCCAGTGGACGTTCTGTCTTCGATTTCACTGAGTTGCTCTTCGTAGAGTTGCTGTTCGGCGATCTGAATTCTGGACGGCCAACCGAGGCCGAACTCTTTCAGGTTGCTCTTGATGAAGTTGATCTCGGTCTCCCGCGCTTTGACCACTGATTCGAGCCGAACCTGATCGCCGGTTCGGGCAGACTCCTCCTTTTGTAGAACCTTGAGCTCTTTGGTGAATTCAGCGACCTTGTCATCCAGTTCGTCGAGCTCGCGGACGAGCGGGATCTTCTCTCCAGCGATCTGTTGGATGGTCTCCTGTTGGCGCTTCAGCGCAGCGTCTAGATCTTTCTGAACTTTTGCGACGACCGTGTCCTGCGCTGGAACGCTGAGTGCCGTGAACAGCCAGATGAATAGTGTTAGGAGGGACTTCATCTGCCTAGTGGGACGTCGGGGTGGTGATCTGGGCTGGGAGTTCGACGAATTCGATCTCGCCTTCGCCGCGACTCACCTCGACAAGGCGTCGGATGTTGGCAGCGTATTCGTTGCGCTCGGTGAACTTCCAACCCTCGGCGGTCGGTTTGCCAACCAGGGCGTGTTCTCCACTCTGGTTGATCGCATAGGCGATCGAGAGGCCGAAGAAGACGGTGTCGACCTGTTGTTTTTTCCCGTTCGGTAGCTCGACGGTGAGTGGGGTTTCGGTGATCTTATTGTTGAATTTTTCGACCTTGATGAGTGAGGCGAGCAGGTTCTTGATGCGGACGGTGGTGCCGGCCTTGGCCTTCTTCGGCTCGTCGCGCATGAGCTCGAGCTCGGCGCCGAGGATCCCGGTCAGTGGGTCGGGTAGGAAGGTGGCGAGCTCGATGAAACGTCCATCGAGGCGATCGAGAGCTTCCCCGACGGCGGCAGCGGCCGCTTCTAGTTCTGCCTGGCGTTCGCTGCGCTCGACGGTGGCACTGTCTGCTTTCTCTTTTTTCTCCTTGGCCTCGGTGATCAGTTCTTGGAGCTGCTTGATGTCGGCGACGAGATTGTCTTTTGATCCGAGCAGGATCTGGCGTTCGACATCCCAGTCAGCCTCCTCTTTTTGGATGCTGCGCAGGGTATCCACCCACGCTTCGATCTTGGCGCGTAACTCTTCGTTCGGGGCGGCCTGTGCCGAGAGTTGCGCCATGCTGAGAGCGGCGAAGATCAAGGGGATGCGGGATAGAGATGATTTCATTTTGTTTGAGTGAGTCAGTCTTGGGAAGTTGGCGGGAAAACGAGAAAGGAATTGAGTTACGTTTCTGTGACTGAATGACCGACCTGTGACTTGCCTGCTCGAGTTTTATGATTTTTTACGTGTCGGAATTGTTGAATTGGTTCGGTGCGATCATTCAGATCAGGACACGCTTGGCGTTTTTCATGGAAGCTGGATTGCAGAGATCGATTACCATCCCGTCGCGCGACACATCGACATTGCTCGGGAAAGACTTGGGCTTGGGATTGAGCCACTTGCCTGAGCTGCAACTGATATGTGCCAAGAAGCTTTGCGCTGCGCCGGTCTGCCGGTGGATTTTTAACGCCTGCTTTGGGGTGTTGTGATTCGGTTTTGGCGAGTTGGGGTGCTGATTGCAATCGATGATCAGCACGTCTGGTTTCCAATCGCTGAGGAAGCTCTCGGTCTGGGGTGGAAGCCCACATGTATCGCAGAGATAGCCGAGGCGTTTCGAGTCGGCCTCGATGCAGTAGCCGAAAGTGATGACGCTGTGGTTGAGCAGCACGGGGGTGATGGTGAAGCTACCGAAGGTGATCGGCGTGAATGGATGTAACTCGTTGATTAGGTATCCTTTAGATGCTGATCCCAAGCTCTCCTGCCCCTTCCTGTCGGGTGGGCAAAATAGTTGTGTGACGTCGTGGTGGGGTCGGTAGCCGAGCAGGGCGTGGTAGTGGCCCGGGTGGAAGTGCGATAGCAAGACGGCGGTCGTCTGTGGGCGGTCGAGCCAGGCGGTGACGGCTGGATCGCCAGCATCAAGCACCAGAGTTTCAGATTCATCGGAAGTGGAGACGGCGAAACTCGGCGCGCGTCGACGGCGCTCTAGGTTAAACTTGGCTTCGCGGCAGACGCTACAGCCGCATCCCGGCATTGGGGTATTGTTAGAGTTTCCGGTTCCGATAAATTCGATTCGCATGATGGATAAGTTCCTTGTGGGTTCGCGTCGGCATGATTTGTGTGGCGGCGGCGATTGTGTGGGATGTGAGGCTTGCCCAGTGTGACGACTATTCGCGAAACCTGTATGCGGTGACAAGTGGCGGGTCGTAACGATATTGTGACTCAGTGACGAAATCGTGACGTGGATTTCGAGTTCGTTGAGCGGAAAAGTTGAGGGGCCGCAGGTAGAAAACCTGCGGCCCCTCTTCCCCTTTGCTCCGTGCGATCCGGGTCAATGACTAGGAGTCGTTCCCCGCGATCCTAGTCCGATACCCGGATGCGGAAGTGTTTCCGCAAGTCGCTGCCGAGGAGGGTCACGGTCACTTCCTCTAAATCGCCGTTAGGTGAGGTTGCCTCCGTGTAATCCGTTCCTTCGACCGCAGTTTGCCAAGCGGAAAGGTCGGTGCTGACTTCATAGACGAAGGTCAGCGAATCGTCTGTGCTACGGGTGAACTCGATTTGAGTTCCGTCCGCAGTTGGCAGGTTCTCTTGGCCGGCTCCGGATTGGGGATCCATGCCGAAGGCGAACTCGCCTAGGTTGTTGGTGCCGTCACCGTCTGGGTCATCGGTTTCGGCGTTCAATGCCTCTCCAGCAAGGTTGGTGGCCGCCCATGCGTCGTAACCGCCCACCGGTGGTGTGATGGCGGATGGTTCCTCGATGTAGGTCGCACTGTCGAGGTAGCCGAGCTTGTCGAGTTGGGTCCAGCACTCGAGCCAGTTGGTTCCGCCGAAGGCACCGCGGTAAGGCACTTGGCGGTAGAACCCGGCAGGTTGATCGCTGAGGGCCGATGAGAACAGCGGGCTGCCATTCTGCGGTCTGGGATCGAGGCCTCCGTCTGCGAGGCGGCTGATGCTAACGAGCGCTGGCGGCTGCACGATGTTGCCCTTGGTGTTGAGCTGCGCGATCTCCTCCGGGCTACCATTCTTCGTGATCGAGGCAAGCGTGCCGGTGCTCGCGCCGAAGTCACCCCAGGTGTTGTTCTCGAAGGAGAGGTCACCGGAGGAGTTGGCACGGTCGCGGGTGTCCTGGTCATCGATACGGATGGCGTGGTCCTGGAAGTCGTGGAACACGCTGTTGTGATACTGGCCGGCGAAGTTTTCCTTGAGGCGGAAGACGCTGTTCTCCTGGCTGTAGTTCGGAGCGTTGGCACCAGCGCCGATGAAGGTGGCGTTGAAGACCTTGGCACGTGCGAACGGTTCGAGCGTTTTGTCGTCGCCGTTGCCACCGTCGTGCTCGCCGCCGTAGTTGGAGCCGGTCTTCTGGTTGGGGCCGGCCGGGCCACCGTCCTTCTGGATGGCGAACCAGAACTGGCCGCGGCCGCGGTATCCCTCGTCGATGTCGAAGGACTCGTCCTCGTTGAAGGCCATCACCATGTAGCTGGTATCGACGGTGCCGCCGAAGAACTCGATGCCGTCGTCGGAGTTGTTGAAGACCTCGACGAAGGAGATGTCGGTATCGGAGCCGACCGCACCGAGGGTGAGGCCGTTGATCTCGTTGTCGCCGGAGAACTTGAAGCCACCATAGCGGATCGAGACGAAGCGCAGGGTGCCTGAGTCGTCTGAGTCATCAAGTCCACCGTAGGTGATGAGCGAGGTGTCGCCGCCGGACGGGAAACCCTCGATCTCGCGCTCGTTGAGGGTGTTGCCACCGAGGAACGGGTTGCCGGGATCGTTGAGGATGGCACGGCCGAGGATGACGAGGCCGCCCCAGAGGGACGTGTCGTCGAGGGTGAGCGGACCGAAGTCGCGCTCATCGAGGGCGGTGAAGACGATCGGTTCTTTACACGTGCCGACAGCGTTGATCTTGGAGCCACGGGTGACGACGAGCGAGCCGAAGGTGCCGTTGCCGAAGTTCTCGCCGCCGTAGATGGTGGTGCCTGGCTCGATGGTGAGGGTGGCGCCATTGGTGACAAAGATCGGTTGATCAAGGATGTAGGCATTGTTCTTGGTCCATGTGGTGTTGGCCGAGATGTTGGCGGTGACTGCGAGATCGCTGACTGCCGCTGGCGCTGGATCGGAGAAATACCCGAGAGCTGACAGCTGGGTCCAATCTTCCAACCAGTTCCGGTTGCCAAAGGCTCCGCGGAAATTCGCTTCTGCGTAGAAACCATCTTGTGGGAGGTCGCTACGCGAACCCGTCCAGAGCGGGCTATCGATGCACGGGCGCGGATCGAGACCACCTGCTGTGCTGCGGCTGATCCCTTTCAAACGTGGTGCTTCAACTCGATTGCCCTTGGTGTTAAGTTGGGCGATCTCCTCGGCGCTGCCGTTTTTGGTGATCGAGGTGATGGCACCAGTGTTCGCACCAAAGTCACCCCAGGTGTTGTTCTCGAAGGAGAGATCACCCGAGGAGTTGGCACGGTCACGGGTGTCCTGGTCGTCGATTCGGATGGCGTGATCCTGGAAGTCGTGAAACACGCTGTTGTGATACTGCCCGGCGAAGTTCTCCTTGAGGCGGAAGACGCTGTTCTCCTGACTGTAGTTCGCTGCTGCCGCACCGGCGCCGATGAAGGTCGCGTTGAACACCTTGGCACGTGCGAACGGTTCGAGGGTCTTGTCGTCGCCGTTGCCGCCGTCGTGCTCGCCGCCGTAGTTGGAGCCAGTCTTCTGGTTGGGGCCGGCCGGGCCACCGTCCTTCTGGATGGCGAACCAGAACTGGCCGCGGCCGCGGTAGCCCTCGTCGATGTCGAAGGACTCGTCCTCGTTGAAGGCCATTGCCATGTAGCTGGTGTCGACGGTGCCACCGAAGAACTCGATGCCGTCGTCGGAGTTGTTGAAGACCTCGACGAAGGAGATCTCGGTGTCGGAGCCGACCGCACCGAGGGTGAGGCCGTTGATCTCGTTGTCGCCGGAGAATTTGAAGCCACCGTAGCGGATCGAGACGAAGCGCAGGGTGCCTGAGTCGTCTGAGTCATCGAGTCCACCGTAGGTGATGAGCGAGGTGTCGCCGCCGGACGGGAAACCCTCGATCTCGCGCTCGTTGAGGGTGTTGCCACCGAGGAACGGATTGCCGGGATCGTTGAGGATCGCACGGCCGAGGATGACGAGCCCACCCCAGAGGGACGTGTCGTCGAGTGTGAGCGGGCCGAAGTCGCGCTCGTCGAGGGCGGTGAAGACGATCGGCTCCATGCACGTGCCGACGGCGTTGATCTTGGAGCCGCGGGTGACGACCAGCGAGCCGAAGGTGCCATTGTCGAAGTTCTCCGAACCGTAAATCGTGGTGCCGGGCTCGATGGTGAGGGTGGCGCCGTTGGTGACGAAGATCGGCTGATCAAGGATGTAGGCGTTGTTTTTAGTCCAGGTGGTATCGGTCGAGATATTGGCGATGAGCGCGACGTCTGCGGCGGCGGTCGGAGCCGGTTTGTTCAAGTAGCCCATCGCGTCCAATTGGGTCCAGCCGCTTAGCCAGTTCTGGTCACCAAATGCCCCTCGGTAGTTGGTGAGAGCATAGAAATTGTCGTTTTCTGGGAGCTCGCTGCGTGAACTCGTCCAGAGTGGACTGTCGATGCATGGACGTGGATCGAGGCCACCCGTCTCGCTGCGGCTGATTCCGCGGAGGCGTGGGGAGGCGAGCTCGTTGCCCTTGGTGTTGAGCTGGGCGATCTCCTCGGCGCTGCCGTTCTTGGTGATCGAGGCGAGAGTGCCAGTGCTGGCACCAAACTCACCCCAGGTGTTGTTCTCGAAAGAGAGGTCGCCGCTCGTGTTGGCGCGGTCGCGGGTGTCCTGGTCGTCGATGCGGATGGCGTGGTCTTGGAAGTCGTGGAACACGCTGTTGTGATACTGGCCGGCGAAGTTCTCCTTGAGGCGGAAGACGCTGTTCTCCTGGCCGTAGTTCGGAGCGTTGGCACCAGCGCCGATGAAGGTGGCGTTGAAGACCTTGGCACGTGCGAACGGTTCGAGGGTCTTGTCGTCGCCGTTGCCGCCGTCGTGCTCGCCGCCGTAGTTGGAGCCGGTCTTCTGGTTGGGGCCGGCCGGGCCACCGTCCTTCTGGATGGCGAACCAGAACTGGCCGCGGCCGCGGTATCCCTCGTCAATGTCGAAGGACTCGTCCTCGTTGAAGGCCATCACCATGTATTTCGTATCGACGGTGCCGCCGAAGAACTCGATGCCGTCGTCGGAGTTGTTGAAGACCTCGACGAAGGAGATGTCGGTGTCGGAGCCGACCGCGCCGAGGGTGAGGCCGTTGATCTCGTTGTCGCCGGAGAACTTGAAGCCACCGTAGCGGATCGATACATAGCGCAGGGTGCCGGAATCGTCGCTGTCATCAAGACCTCCGTAGGTGATGAGCGAGGTGTCGCCACCAGACGGGAAACCTTCGATTTCGCGCTCGTTGAGGGTGTTGCCACCGAGGAACGGGTTGCCGGGATCGTTGAGAATGGCGCGCCCGAGGATGACGAGGCCGCCCCAGAGGGAAGTGTCGTCGAGGGTCAGTGGGCCGAAGTCGCGCTCGTCGAGTGCTGTGAAGACGATCGGGCTCTCGGCGGTGCCGACGGCGTTGATCTTGGAGCCACGGGTGACGACGAGCGAGCCGAAGGTGCCGTTGTCGAAGTTCTCGCCGCCGTAGATGGTGGTGCCTGGCTCGATGGTGAGGGTGGCGCCGCTGGTGACGAAGATCGGCTGGTCTAGGAGGTAGTCGTTGGAGGCGGTCCAGGTGGTGTTGGTGGCAATGTTAGCAGTAACGGTGACGTCTGCCGCTCGGCCGAGCGGGCTGATCGCCAGCGCGACTGATGCGGCTAGTATTTTGGATAGCGTTCGATTTAATTTCATTTGGCTGGTTGGGTTTATTTGATAAGTTTTTGCTCTCGTGATGTTGAGGACTTCACCCCTTCGAGAGTGGTTTCGCAAAGTGCTTCGGGTAACGATTTCGTGACTGAGTGACAGGGGTGTCACCCGCTTTAGAAATTTTTAGAAGTCGACGCTCAACCCGACTGAATATTCACGTCCCCTTGTGAACTCTTCGTAAGTCAATGACTCGCCCTCGTAGTACTTTCGCACTGGTTGATCTAACAGGTTCTTGGCGGCAAATTTGAGTTTCACGCCGCTG
>JBLHKE010000277.1:0-9478 GCA_047619485.1 Verrucomicrobiales bacterium
CTTGGCTGGAGCCTTCTTTGCGGCTGGCTTCTTCTTAGCTGCTGGCTTCTTAGCTGCTGCCTTCTTCTTGGCAACCTTCTTCTTGGCCACTTTCTTAGCTGCTACTTTCTTGGCGGCCTTCTTCTTCGCTGCTGGCTTGCGCTTAGCTGCTACTTTCTTCTTTGCCGCCTTCTTAGCTGGCTTGGCTGCGACCTTCTTCTTGGCTGCTGGCTTGCGCTTAGCTGCCACTTTTTTCTTTGCTACTTTTTTTGCTTTCTTCTTTGCCATTGTCTTGTGTTGGGTTAATGCCCGACGGTTATTCATCGGGCAAGAGTTTTAATTTATTTTAAGGTTTTTTGCAAACGTTTTTTTGTGACCTCCGACTTGTTAAGCAGGCTGCATGAAGCGGCTGAACAAGTAGTTAGAGCAACCTTGAGCGAGGGGAAAACTCCCGCGTCGCGCGAGGGGAAAACTCCCGCATCGCGCTAGGGGCGACCCCATCGAAAAAATTCCTCTAACAAGCGAAAGAACCCCAACTACACGCATTACATCTAACAAGTCAACTGCACCCAAACCGACAACGAGAACGGAAGCCGCCTGCCGCCCCCCATCGGGGATGGGTCGATTGGCCAGCGCGCGGAGCCGCCCGGGTATGGTCTGAGTGGTCAAAATTAAATACTTCAATTGACTCTCGTTTATCGGAGCACCGATACTTCGTCAAGCGCAATATTTAAGAGTGCTTAAGTTCGCCAAGCCCCTAGTTTGCAAGGCTGGACGAAATTTGGCGAAAAAATTTCAAGAATTCCGTAAGATAACCTTCCTGCAGAAACGCCTCATTTAGGTGATCCCACAGAGCACGCTGGCCGACGCTGAGGCGGGCATTGCAAATGCTCTCCCACCGGACGCGATCGAGCGCCAGCCCCTATGCAGCCATGATCCATGCCCTCCAATGACCTAACCGGGACGATACAATCCCGCCACGCCGACTACGCTGACATCACCTGCTCGGCGGTCACCCCACGGAGGTCGAAAATCCGGAGAATCGTCGACTCGATCAAGTTGTTCGGGCAGGACGCGCCGGCGGTCACTCCGACCACCACTTTTTTTTCTAGATCGAGAAGGTTTTTTGAGTAGGAAGTTTTCTCGCGACGCTCCTCGAGATCAAAATGCAGTATTTCTTCGAGCGACTTCAGGCATTCGGAATCGCTGACAAAAAACGACGGCAGGTGCTCCTGCCCGATCTCGACGAGGTGGGCGGTGTTCGACGAATTGTACCCGCCGACGACAATCAAGACGTCCATCTTCTGGTCGAGCATTTCGTAGAGCGCATCCTGTCGCTCCTGGGTCGCCCCACAGATGGTGTCGAAGAACTGGAAGTTCTCGGCAGCCTTCTCATCACCGTCACGATCCTTGACCGCTTTGGCGATGCGCCGCTGCAACTCCTCAGTATCGCCTTTGAGCATGGTCGTCTGGTTGGCAACACCGAGTTTCTCGAGATGGACATCTGGGTCGAACCCCGCGGAGTAGCCGCCCTCGAATCGTTTGAGCAAGGCCTTACTGTCGCCACCCTCGCGGATGTAGCGACAGAGGTAGTCGACATCGTCGAGGGTGAGGATGACGAGGTAGTGCCCCGCCCCTTCGCCGAGCGCGCGGGAGGCGGTGGCGCGGGTCTCTTCATGATCTGCCTTGCCGTGGATGATCGAGGTCTTCCCGCCACGGGCGTACTGGCGCACGCGCTTCCAGACGGACATGACATCACCACAGGTGGTGTCGACCATCATGCACCCCTGTTCGTTGAGCTGATCCATCAGCTCGGTCTCGGCACCGAAAGCCGGCACGATGACAACATCGTCGGGACCGAGGTCGGCCGATTTGGCATCCGGATTGTCTCCGGCCAGGTTCTTGATCCCCATCTCCCGCAGCTGGCGGTTGACCTCGGGGTTGTGGATGATTTCGCCAATCAGGTAGATATCCTTGTCGGCGAAGACCCGCCGCGCGGCGTAGGCAAGGTCGATCGCACGCTCGACGCCGTAGCAAAAGCCGAACTGTTTCGCGAGCCGCACGGTGGTGTTGCCGATGGTGATCACGCCGCCGAGGGTGCGCAATTTTTCGACCACGCTGCTGCGATAGTGATCTTCCACCTCGGCGTGCACCCGCTCCATGACCTCGGGCGTGCGGACGTTGATGCGGCGAGCTTTCTTCTTCTTCGCCGGAGGCGTTGTGGATGGTTCAGACATGGTCGGCTCAGTTTCGGACTAATTGACGTAGCTAGGCTTGCTCGGGTGGTCGTCGAAGTACTTCTGGGTGATCGTGTAACTGGCCGGCGGATCATCATCGTCGTAGTCGGTCGGCCGCGGCACATTTTTGCCGACGGTCGCATCCTCCGGTTGGGAGTGGGCGATGCTCACCGGGACGCCTGCACCGACCAGATCGAAGAAGGTCGGTGCAACATTTTTGTGGAGGCGCAGGCAGCCGTGGCTGCGCGGCGTTGGCCAAACTGAACCCGAGTGGAAACCGTAGCCGGACTTGAACTCGACCCAGTAGGGCATCGGGTAGCCAACATAGCGCGCCCCGCTTGGAGTTGCGGTTCGCTTGCCTCCTCTGATCATCCCATCGGAGTGAACGTGGAAGCCGTAGGTGTTCGAGCGCTTACGCGGCAGGCGGTTGAACGTGCGGAAGTCCCCGGTCGGTGTCGGGTTCGCGGCGGTGCCGATCGCCGTCGGCGTTGCGAGCAAGGTCTTGTCGCCTTCTTTCACATAGACCATGCGATTGCTGAGGCTGACCTTGACCCTGATCTTACTTTTGTCGACGGCCTGCTTGGCCGGAGTGCTGAATGGCTTATTGCTCCCCATCTTGATGGCCGAGCAACTGGCACCGAGAGCGAAGCTAGCTAGGCAAATCAGGAGGAGGCGGAAAGATCTAGGATTCATAGCAAGGGTGAAATTCGGAACTTAATGATCGACGGTCGAGTTCAGTTCTCAACTTGGATCGGGACTCTAGAGGACAGTGCGGCTCGTCTCAACTCCCAATACATGAATGCGCTTCCGAGATTCAACCTTTTGGGATTTCGCCCAAGAAAACACGAAGCTTCGCAGAAAAATGAATTTCATTTACCTAAATAGTTGACACTTCTTAACTAATTGTGCTAGGTTGCCCCTGTTACTAGTCAGTAACAGTTTGTTTGTGTTTCATGTTTCCAAAACGCCCGGCTCGCAAGAGTCGGGCGTTTTTTTTGTTTCCCAGAGGAACCACAGGCTGGCTCCCCCACCGGTTCCCATCTTGCAATCGGAGCGATCGTCATTGCCCGGTTGGCTGGCAGCCGCAGCCGAACTCGCTAGAGCTTGAAAAAACATTCCTCAGTGTCGCGATGCCTAGTGACGCCCTTCCAATTTTTGGCAAAATCAGCTACATACACTGCCCCACCCCTCTGAACACGTCTCCGATCGAGCCGCGTGAGGATCGATCGGGCGACCAGTGTTACGGCGCCCACTACTCGAACGACACGATGTAGATCGGTAGATTGAGCTCGATCGGTAGATCGTCGACCAACTGCATCTGCTCGAAGCGCGGGTAATTCGACATCGGGATGAGCTCCCAACCACCGCGTGGCCCCTTACCCAGTTTCTCGTTGATGGCGTTCGGGATGAGCTTCTTTCCCCACATCACCACGCGTGCGATGCGGATCCGCGGATGCGGATAGTGCCCAGCGTTCACCTTGAGCACCTTGTACTCGTTCATCGCAAAACAATAGCTGTAGTCGATGTCCTTGAGGGATTTGAGCTCGGACTTGGCAACCAGTTCAACCTCGAGGTCGAGCTTGCCCCATTGAAATTTCTTAGGCTCAACCGGGATCGCCTTTTTCACATACTGGACGGGCGGGCGCTTAGTCGGAGTTTTTTCAGGCGGCATCCCGACAAGCTCTGGCGTCGCTTCGACCGGATGCTCAGGCTTGGCCACAATTTTCACTGGCGGCTGTTCCCCCACTGATTCTGGAACCGCCTTGCGCACGGTCGGCGGCAGTAGTTTCGAGACCACCTGGTCGACCGGGATGGCACGAGGGGCAGTCAGCATCATGGGATCCACGCTTTTCTTGGACACGCCGCTCGATGCCAACCGGCCTTGCTGCGGGCGGTCGCCAGCGCCGATGAACTGTCGGAAATCTTTCGCGACGAGCATCGCCCAGTCCTTGGCTTCGGTCGGTCCGTAGTGGATGCCATCGTTTGTCGGATACGCATCCGTGTATTCGGTGACGAAGCGACTATCGAATACGCGCGCCTCACGGCCGACGACCCGCTTGGTCAAGCGCGCGAGCTCGGACTGCAACTCCGCCGGATAGCGACCGACGTGAGCTTTCGGTGGCGTGATCCAGTAGCACTTGCGGCCACCCTGGGTCACAGCTTCGACCATGTGATTCAACAATCCCTCGACCTCCTTCACGTTGTTCTCCTTCGAACGGCGCTTGGAGCGCAAGGTCGAATAGAGGTTGGTGCCCGTCTGCACGACGACGATGTCTGGATCGTAGCGCTCAAGCAATTTTTCAACTTTTGGCACCGCTTTGACCACGCTCTGGCGGTGCTCCTTGAACGGCGTCTTCTCCCAGTAACCGATCGGACCAGTGATGGTGGAGTAACGGCTCAGCCAGTAGTAGGGCGTCGCACCTCCAGCTACGAACGTGTAAACATCCAACCCCGATCCGCGCATCTCCTCGTCGAACGTCTGTCCGAAGGCACCCATACTCATCGAATCCCCCAAGTACAGAATCCGCTTCTTCCTCGGGGCTGCCTCGCACTCACTGGCACCCGCTTGGAGAATCACTAGCGTCAGCAGACAGCAAATAGCCATTGAACCAATTTTCTGCATAATTTTATTAAAAAAATGACAACTTTGTTCGTATTGGGCTTCCCTGCAAATCCCCATTACTAAAGCGCCCACTATCAACTGAAACCGTTCAAAGTTACAACCGAATTTTCATATTTTAAAAACAACTTCATCTGTGATGACGCAGCCTTGAGAATCGAGTCTCCGCACCTGCATTAGCGTTTATCGTAGGCCTTCTGCATCCGCTTCAGACGGCCTCGCAGGCCGGTTTTCGAGGCAGTACTCATGCGATCAATGAACAGCACACCGTTCAGGTGATCCGTCTCGTGCTGGATCGCCCGGGCGAGGAGACCGTCCGTCTCGACTTCGATGACCTTGCCATCGAGTAGCGTCAGACGCGCCTTGAGCTCTTCTGGCCGACGAATATCACCACGCAGATCCGGGAAGCTCAAGCAGCCCTCGGGCTCGGTCTGTTTCTGATCACCAAAGTCGAGTTGCGGATTGATGAAAACGAAGGGCATGGCCTCCTCGAGCTCCGTTTCCTCACCGTCGATGCGTAGGTAGGTGATGCACTCGGGATCGTGGGAGACATCGACGATCGCCAATTGGATCGGCACGCCCACCTGGGGTGCCGCTAGGCCGACGCCGCTCGCGTCGCGCATCGTGTCCATCATGTCATCGACGAGTTCACGGGTCTCGTCGGTGATTTCTTCAACACGGGCACACTTGGCGCGTAGCACCGGGTCGCCGAACATGACAATGTCTAGGATCATGGGTTTTCTACGTTTGAATCGGGATTGGTCTGCTCTCTGGTTTCGCCCGGTTTGACCTTCAGGATCGTCGGGTAATCGCCCTTCTTGTAACCCGCTTTTTTGAGCGAGTCCAAGGCCTTTACGATGATTCCAAAATCAGCTCCCTCGTCGGCCTTGAGCTCGATCTTCGTCCCGGCCGCCCGAGCAGCCGCCAGCCTGCCAGCGAGTGCGCCAAGCTCGATCGGCTCCTCATCTGCCCCGAGGTAGATGAGGTTGTCCGCAGAGATCGTCAGCGGGGTGCGCACATCGTTCACCGGTCGGGTGGTCAGTGTGCCGGGCAGCGGTGGCTCGATATCGACCGCGAGCTTCGGTTGCTTGAACGTCGACGTCGCGATGAAAAAGATGAGTAGGATCGCGAGGATGTCGATCAGCGAAATGATCGGCACCACCGGCGGCTTGCGCTTTTTAACGATGAAGTTCATCAGGATAACCCCCTAGCTGGGCTGCTGGGGATCAGGCAACTCCGGTGGATATTCGATCTCAGCAGGGGCGGGTGCGGGTTCGATCGCTTCTGGCTGATGCCCGGCGAGCAATCTTGGGAAGCCTGGTTCGGTCTCGGGCAACGTTTCAGTTTCAGGTTGTGGGTAGGAAGGCTGGTAGATCACCTCCTCGGGATAGGGGTCGCTCACCACCGGTGGCATTTCGATCGCCTCCTCCCCTGCTACCTCCGAGACCTGCGGGACGATGTCTTCTGACGCCATGTGCGGATCGGAGGGCTCCCGATAGATCGAGGCGAGCAGTCCACCGAGCAGAATCTCCATCCTCACACCCATGCGCTCGATCTTCTTCATGAAGTAGCTGTGCGCGACGACGGTCGGAACAGCGATGGCCAGACCGGCAATGGTCGTGTTGAGCGCCTCGGCGATGCCCATTGCGATGGCGCTGTTGTCAGCGGTATCACCGAGGTTCGAGAAAACATTCACCAGTCCTGACACCGTCCCGAGCAGCCCCAGCAGTGGTGCGATGGTGATGACCACCTCCAAGAGCGCGACGCCGGATTCGAGCTCGACGATCTCCTCGCGAGCACGCGCCTCGACCGCGCGCGACGCGTCACTCTTATCGGCGTGATCTCCAGAAAGCGCGACCAGACTGAGCCGCCCAAGCGACGAGCGTGAACGGCGCAACTCACCCGCTAGCGCGCGCGACGCTTGGGAATCGATCGAGGCCGGTGCGCGCTCGATCGCGTCCACGGCTTCCCCGGGGAGCACGAGACGACGCCTCAGGTCGAGCGCCTTGTAGATGATCACCGTGATCGAGAGGATCGACAACCCGACCAGGAAAAACATGAACAGCTTGCCCGCGTAGAAGAAATTCCACACCGATTCGAAGGCGTCGGGGACTGCTTGAAAAATTCCTGCTAGGATGAATGGCATGGTCGGTGATTCGAAGGGGAAAATGACTAATCGATGAGGAGCCAATCGTAGGGAAGGGTGAGCACATCTCCTCCGAGCACCTCCAGCACTGCTTTCGGCATCGGTGGAATCTCGGCATTGAGGATCGAATTCAGCGCCAGATCTTTGGTCGATGGCGACACCCGATCCTCGAGCACCTGCAGCTTGCTCACCTTGCCATCTGGGCTGACGACAAAACTCACTTCGAGGCTGCCTAAGCTCACCTGCCCCGGATTCTTCCCCCGCTCGTGCAGCCAGCGTTTCTCGATCACCCCGTTCACCTCTCGTTGGTAGCGTCCGAGAGCCGTCTCGGCAGCATCGACCGCGGCTTCGTTTCCACGCGCGGAAATCATCCCGGCAATCTTTTTCTGGCGAGTCTCTGGTTGGAATACGTCCAGATCGGCTGCGCTCTGCTCATTGGCCTCCACCTTCATTTCATCGGCACCTTCGGTGTCCAACTTCTCCCCAATCGTCTCAGCGGCGAGGGTCCCCGAATCGGCGAGCAGGCTGGGATCGAGCTTCACCTCGGCGGAACTCGCGGTCGAATCAGCAGGCTGGGCGACCTCGACTGCGGCGATCGGGATCGTCGCATCCTCCGTCACCTCACCATCACGGCTTTCGCGATCAGCCATCTCTAGGGCTGGCAAGTCTTCACCGTCCTGGCTCGGCATGTCCTCCAAGCCGTTCTCATCCGGGGCGAGTTCGCTCGTCGCGACCGTGTTGCGATCCGATTCAAAACGTGTGTCTTCCGGCGCCTTGCTGGCAGGATCGTTCTGGCTGGTGCGGACGTATCTAGTGTCCTCCGGTTCTTCGGGTTTCTCTTCAATCACCACGTCCGGCAACAACAGAGCGGTTTCCTCCTCCATCGCTGGAGCCTCATGGTCCTCGTCCGAATACGCACGCAGATGCAACGTGATAGCGCCTTCCACATCCCGCCCGTTGCCGGCAATACCAATGTGGTAATCGGTGCCAGCCACCGGCACGAAACTCAAAGTGCCACTGAGCGACTCCCCGACCGCCTCGAGCTTGTCGACTGCGAATCCCCGGTAGACGCCAAGCAGCGGATCGCCGCCCTGCAACTCGACCTCGAGCAACACGTCGAGCGCGCCTTCAGGGGCACGCCAACTCCACCAGACGGAACCACTCTGCCCCTCTACCGCCGCATGCATCGGTTCGCCCCGCTCGCGCGAAGCTGCGTAATTCGAGCCAGTCGCGACGATCTCGGCCTCCTCGCCAAGAACCGTGCGCAGGGAAAAATCGTCATTCGCTGGCATCCCGCCGAACGCGATCCAGCCGATGGCGACCCCGACCAACATCAGGTGCCCAAAGGCAGAGCCCACGACGGCTGAAGCGATATTCCTCCTGATGGTCATCGTGCTGGTTGGTGTTTCAAATCGGAGTCTCCTCCCGGGTTTCCAGACGGGGAAGCGGCGGGAGAGTCGCCCGGATCGCGACCGTTTTCAATGACTCACTCAGATCGCACGAAGTAACTGAGGTGTTCCAGCGCCAGCGCCAGGTCGACGGCGTGGACCATAACTTTATCCGGGACCTGCAAGACGGTCGGGGAAAAATTTAGGATTGCTTGCACGCCCGCCTCGACGAGTTCGTTTGCGACCTCTTGTGCGACTCTCGCCGGCACCGTCAAGATTGCCATCTTGACCGAGTTCGCCTGCACGAAGCCCCTCATCTCATCGACCGGGTGGACAGGAATCCCCGAGTGCTTAGAAATTTCCTCGCAGCGTGAGTGATCGGAATCGAACGCAGCGCGCAGTTCGAAGCCTTCTTTTTGGAACCCCTGGTAACGCAGCAGAGCGGCACCGAGGTTGCCGACGCCGACCAGCACTACTGGTTGCAGACTGTTCGTTCCGAGCACCTCATTGATCGTTGCCGAGAGGCTCTCGACGTTGTAACCGAGCCCGCGGGTGCCGAATTGGCCAAAGTAGGTGAGATCTTTACGCAACTGAGTGGGCTTCACCCCTGCCGCCTTTGCCAAAACCTCAGAAGACACCGTCTCCATCCCGTTCTTCCGCAGTCGTTCGAGGCAACGCTGGTAGATCGAGAGCCGAAAAATCGACTTCCTTGGGATTGCTGCCTCCTGTTTGACTTCTTTTGCCATTTGTGAAAATGGCAATGGAATTTCACAAAATCAAGCCGAATTCAGGGTGGTGCTAGTTTGTATCGCCCCTGCGCTGAATCACTTAAATCCCCTGCATTGTAGCAAAACCGTCGCCAAACCCTCCGCGCCGGTCGGCAAATTCATGAGGAAAACCGAATTGTAGACGAACTTGCCAAATTGAGGATAGAGAACCTCAATTAACAGTGGAATGCGCGGCAAACGAGGTTTGAGGGATGGCTAGACGGCAAACATGGATAAATCGGCAATTTCGACGCTTCGCCAACAAAGCCAGCGCTCAAATCTTGCGGCGAACACACGACTGCTTGGACTTATTGGAGTAAGAGTCCCTACTGGTAGGATTG
>JBLHKE010000278.1:0-9447 GCA_047619485.1 Verrucomicrobiales bacterium
CGCCATGCACGTCGATGATTTGCTCATCGCTTACATTCACCTCATCTTTTACCGCCTGGAGCCACGTGCCGGGACGCAGGTCGAGTTGTTTCAGGCGCTCGGGCGCGACGTTGCTACGCTCGTCTTCGTGGACGTAGTAGCCGATAGATGGCGTGCCGTGATCGAGCGCCATACCATGCACCTCGAAACAACCACCGAAGTAGATCGGACCCTGGTCGGATGAAATTTCCAACTCGTGTCGCAGGGCAAATCCCTCGGCGGACAACAGCCGCACGGTGTGGCAGTTCCCATCTCCCAGCTCGGTGACCAGCCACTCGCCGGGCGAGTCCGCGGCGAGGTTCCAGATGAATCCGCGCAGGCGGTGATGGATCACATCGATCGTCCCGGGCGGACCGAAAATCCGCACCGGCTTGTCGGGGCGATTCCAGTTCACGCGCACAAAGGAATCGAATCCCGCGACGTGATCCATGTGGAAGTGCGAGAAAAACAAGGCCTCGATCTCGCCTACCTGCGCAATCGGCAATTGCGACAGGCAACCCTCGCCGCAATCGAACAAAAGGCGGTGGATCGATTGGCCGGAGTCGATCGTTGCGAGCAGGGCATTGTCGCGTCCAGGCTCGCCGAGGATTTGGTATTCGAGGGACATCTTAGTGTATCGGATCTTCGAGCCTCAGCGGCAGACTGCAAGTCCACTCTCCCGAAGTATCAGTCGACGAAACGGAAATCCAGGCACGCGAACAGTGATTGGTAAAAGGCTGCCCAGGCATCGGTGCCCGGTTCTTCGCCGAGGAATTTTTCAGCCAAGTTCCGTTCTCTTTGACCTGGTGGTCGCCCGAGTGCGCGGCGGTAGGCGAGTTCGATCCGATCTGATACCTCCCCATCACCAAGTGCTGCAGCGGCGTGTTTCGATTGCTCGATGACGAAGGGATGGTTCATGAAATACAGAGCTTGGGTAGTGAGCGTGCTGGTATTGCGCTTGCCCGCGACCAGGTTCGGGTCAGGGAAATCGAACACAGAGAACAGATCCGGCAAGGCGTTGCGGAACACGGGAAGGTAGAGGCTGCGGCGATCCGATTTGAAGTCGTAGCCGAACTCGCTGCGTGCGCCGTCCCGGATCGATGCGCCGCCCATAGTCTTGTCGAGGCGACCGCTGGTGGCGAGGATCGCATCGCGCAGCGCCTCGGCATCGAGACGCCGGGGTTGCGCGCGCACGGAACGGTAGGTGCTGCTCAGCAGCATCTCGCGCAGGCTCACTTTGATCGACCAACCATTTTCAACCAACCGCAGTGCTAGGTAGTCAAGTAGCTCTGGGTGGCTCGGTGCCGCGCCGGTGGTGCCGAAGTTATCTGGCGTTGCCACCAGGCCTTCGCCCATGAGTTTTATCCACAGGCGGTTGACGAACACGCGCGCGGTCAGTGGGTGATCCTCCGCTACCAACCACCGCGCCAGCTCGAGACGTCCGCTGGATTGGTCAGAAAACGTCGGCTGGTAGCCGATCTGGATCACTTCTGGAACCCCGCGTGGCACCAGCTCGCCCGGGCTGTGAACGTCGCCGCGCAACGAAATCGGCGCGTCGGTCGGCTTCGCCTCATCACGCACCGTCATCGTCTGTAGTTTTGCCACCTTCGGCTCCGCTTTGGTTATCTCCTTGAGTTCTTTGTGGAGGGACTCGATCTTCTGGTTCAGCGAGACCCGTTTGGCAGCGAAGGCGATCTCGTCCAGCGAGGTGTCGGCATCGACCCGCAACCACTGCACCGCATCGACGATGGTCACGCCGTCAGTGCCCTCGTTGGAAATCGTCACCGATCCCCCCTCGCCTTTTTCAAACTCGTAGATCCCGACGCTGGTGAAAAGCCCGTCGAACTTCGGCTTCTGTCGCTGGTTGACGTGTACCGTCGTCTCGCCGCGGCGGTGGCGGATCTTTACCGGCGTCTTGGTGGAACGCGCCGGACCGCTGTTATAAGAAACGCGCACCTCATAGCGTTCAGCCTGAGGCAAATCCGGGGTAAAGATAACCTCGCGCGGCTCGCCATCGCCACGATTGTCGTGGATGTAGTTACTCCCAACCCACTTCTTGACGATCGTCGAAATGACCCACTCGCCGCGGACCTCGGCCTCGGTGTTGTCGACGAGAATCCCAGAACGTGACGTGGGATCCTCGAGCGCTACGAGCTCCTTTTCGGCAACCTTGATCGCAGCCCGGCAATCTTTGAGCCTCTTGGTGAAAATCGCATGCGCCCCGGCGGCGTGTTTTTCCTCTGCCGTGATCGGTGGCAGGTTCGCCATCAGCCACTGTGAGACGTTTGAGTGATTCACGGTTTTCGTGCTCTTGAAAATCCCCGCCAGCGCGTAGTAGTCACGCGCGGATATCGGATCGAACATGTGATCATGACAGCGAGCGCAACCGAGGGTCATCGCCATGAAAGCGCGCCCGACCGTGTCAAGTTGCTCGTCGACGATCTCCATGGTGAGCTGCTCCTTGTCCTGCAGTTCGTAGTTGCTCGGGCCGAGCGCGAGGAAGGTGGTGGCGATCAGGTGCTCGCGCTTCTCTGTGGCATTTTTGTTAGGGAGCAGATCGCCAGCGATCTGTTCGACCAGGAACTCGTCGAAAGGTTTGTCGCGGTTGAAGGCACCGACCACGTAGTCGCGATAGCGCCACGAATCTCTGAGGAGCATCGTACGACCGCCGCCGGTCGACTCCGCGAAACGCACCACATCAAGCCAGTGCCGACCCCAACGCTCGCCGAAATGTGGAGACGCAAGTAGTTGATCCACAAGCTTTTCGAACGCATCTGATGATTCGTCCGCGAGGAAAGCACCGACCTGATCCGGGCTCGGCGGCAGGCCGTGTAGGTCAAAGTAGACACGCCGTAATAACTTGATTTTCTCGAGTTTCTCCGGCGCTGGCTTGTCCGCTGCCTCAAGTTTTGCGAGAATGAAGTGGTCGATGCTGGAGCGTGGCCACAACTCGTTGGTAACGGTTGGCAACTCGGCTGCAACAGGGTTTTTAAACGACCAGAACTCGCGACCTTTTTCTAAATCGATCCCGTCATCCGCCACACTGATCCGTAGCGGGATAAATAGCAGGAATACGCAGATCTGTAGCGTTAGCGGTCGCATCCGGTGACCCTACACCAATCGCTAGACCCTAGGGTAGCTGATTTCGCCAAAAATTGGGCGCTCCTCCAAATAGAGATGCCTTGACCATCACCTCACTAGCGTTCAAACAAATGGTATGAGCAACGTCGTCAGTATCCATCCGTATTTCAAAACCCACGAGGGTAAACTCGATGCCTTCCGGGCACTCCTGCCGCAGTTCACTGAGATCACTGGCAAGGAAGAGAAATGCCGCTGGTATGACTTCACCATCTGTGACGACACCGTGCACTGCCGCGAGGCCTACGACGGTGCCGAGGGCCTACTGACCCACCTCGGCAATGTCGAGGCGCTGATTGGTGAGGCACTGACGATCTCTGACCTGGTGCGTGTCGAGGTTCACGGACCCGCGTCGGAATTGGAGAAGCTCAAAGTGCCACTCGCCGACCTGAACCCGGACTATTACGAGTTCGAGACCGGCATCGGCAAACCCTAGCGCGATTTGTGTACTACTGCGCTGGCTCCGTGCGCTTCAGGTAGTCGTCGATTTCCTCGGTGGGCAATCCAGATGCCTTTAACAATTCGACGGCGCGCTCGGGTTCGCGCATGCGCCACTGGCTGATCACGGCGATCAGCGTCTGGCGGCGCATCGTCTTGTTCTCGATTGTCTTCGCCCAGCCGAGGGCGGCATCGGGTTCGATCGCCACTATATTGCGCGCTAGGGTCGAGACACCCAAGTCAGAATCTCTGCCCTTCGGGATGGTAGAGAGCCACTCGGCGGTCGCGTTGGGGTCGCTGTTGACCCAGATGGAAGTCGCTTGTTCGACGACGGTCGGGCGCTCGGCCTGCGGGGTGTTCTCAAGCAACCACGGCACGGCTGTGGCTGGCTCGTAGGCGATCCAGGTCTGTGCGACATTGCGCGCCAGCTGCGACTTCTCATTCGGGTCACGCAGAGTGCTGACCCAGGCAGCAGCAGCAGCCGGATCGCGCTGGCCCCAGCTAGTCACCAGGCGCAGCCGCGCGGAGCTAGCAGCGTTGCCCAGCGTGTTGGTCGCTAGGTCGAGGGCGCGTTGGACTTGTTGGTTTGTTAGGGTCGCGGCGGCGATGCCGTCAAGCGCTTGGTCCTTCTCCTCAATCGTCCCGAGGCGGCTGAAGGCTGCGTAGGCACTAGAAATATCATCGGCGACCAGCCCTTCGAAAATCGTCGGCAGCAGGTAGGCGGGTTTGGCACCGATCGCGATCTCAAAATCTGGGTCAGAGGAAGTCTTCGCATGGTACCAAGCCAGCACGCCGGCGGGATCGCTATCCGACCAGGCGGAGAGAGCACCAGCGAGCGCGGCGGGACGGTTGGCGTGCGAGAGGGCGGAGAAGGTGTAGTCCATCGCGGCGCGACCATCGAGGGCCGCCCATCGCGCCACTACCGCAGCGGTCAACGACTGACGCGCCTGCCCGTGCGGGAGTTGATCTATCTCCGCGAGCGCGGCGGAGATGTTGTCGGGCTGGAGACTTCCGACCAGCCGGTAGACGTCGAGCATTCCGACCTGCGAGACGCTGGCGGTGGAGAGCTTGCTGGCAGCCGCGGCGACTAGCGCGACCGTGTCATTCGGCGGCGCTGGTTCCTCAGGGGCTGCCTCGACAGCCTTCGGCTTCGCGGGCGGACGTTTTTTGCTCGGCATCAGTTTCTCGATCACCACTACCTGCGGTGGTGAGGCAAGATTCTCTTCACGCTCGACCAGGCGTCCGGCAAAGAAAGTGATCACCGCGACGATGGCGACCGAGATTAGGTAGAGGAGGATGGTTCTCATGCTGGGCTGATGCTTGCGTGAGAGCGTTTTTCCCAGTCGGTCGACCGATCGAGTGCCCAGGCGCGGGTAATTACTTTTGCAAAGCGTTGCGGTAGGTGACAATGCCGTCAGCGATGGCGCTGGCGAGCTTTTTGAGGTGTCCGTAATCAGCGATTTTTTTCGCCTCGGTGCGGTTGGTCAAGAAACCACCCTCGAAGAGGATAGCGGGCTTATTGATACCGGTGAGCACGTCCCAGCGGGCACGCTTGATCCCGCGGTCGATCGGCTTGATGCTGTGCACCACCGAGGCGTGAATAGCAGTGGCTAGGGCGATATTGGCCGAGTCGTTCTGGTTGCCGTTGTAGCGCGCATTGTCGGTCGCGCGCCGCCCGTGCTGGGTCGACTCGGCACCCTGCGGGCTGAGCGCGTAGGTCTCGATTCCCGTGGCGGAACTCGAACCGTTGTTGAAATGCAGGCTGACGAAGATGGCGTTGTTGACCCTGTTGGCGAAGGCGACACGCTGGCTGCGGGAGATCGTCTGGTCGCCGCTGCGCGTCATTCTTACGTTAAAATTGCGTCGCTTGAGCTCCTCGCTGAGGATGTTGGCGATGCGCATGGCGTGCGTTTTCTCATTGCCGTAGACGCCGGCAGAACCTGTGTCCGTGCCGCCGTGGCCAGCGTCGATGATCACCGTCTGGAACGGCGTCTTCTGCTTGATAAAACTCGGGCGCAGCACCGGATCGATCAATTTGCACAGATCCATCTGGGAGATGAGATACTTACCACCGCTGGAGACGACCGGGTTACTGAGTACGAACTTGGTGTTGTTAATGAGGAGGTTCTGCGAGCCGTTGCGTGTCTTCATCACGAGGTCTGGTGCACGGTAGTAAATGTTACCACCCTTGTCGCTGTAGCTCTGGAAGCGGTAAAATTTCTGCAAGCTGCTGGTCGTTACGTAGTTCTCACCCTTGTATTTCACCACCTCCCAAACGGATTGCGCCCTAGACTCAGTCGGCTTAAAAACGGTTAGAAAAAGGGCAATCAGAGTGCAGCCTAGGGTGGTCAGTGATTGTCTGGTGCGCATTTTTACCTTAGAAAATAGGGGTTTCTGAAAATTGGGTCGGCGCTTAAGATAGTTCCGAAGCGGAAATGGCGCAAACCTTGCGTCGTTAGATCTTCTGCGATGGAATCTGTTCAGTTTTTTCCAGCCACAAGAGCTCAGATGAACAAATATTAATATTGTGTCACGACGGATAGTAGCAATTCAGCAGGACGCCGAATCTATTTAGGGCCGGTTACGAAATAACCTGCACAAGTCTACTTGTCTTTTGGGCCATCACGAGCGTTGGACTTCATCGTGAATAGCCCGCTATAACCGCTGAAATCCGCCTAGGTGCTGACCAAAAACCCTGCACATCTTTGCACAGTTTATTTCGGAACAGACCCTTAGCGTCGGCATCTTGCTGAGGTCGACCTATGGTTTCTCTCTTTCCAACGCGGCGTGTAGCTTCTCGATTTCAGCCTCGTCCTTTGGCTCGAAGTTGGGGAAGCACTGCAGATGCTCGGGAAGGTTGGCGAAATGGGGCTGCTGGGTGAGTTCAGCAGCCTCGAGCGGCGGATTGGTGGCAGTCTTCAGAGCAGCAGCCTGCGCCATCTCAAGCAGAGCGTTGAGGAGGTGCGTGGGAGCGAGTCTGTGCAGCTGGTTGGCAATAAGGATGCCGGCGGCGTTCAACTCAGCGACGAAATCTTGCTGATGCTGGCGGATGCGCTCGGCATGTTTCTCCCCGCCGTCTTGTGCCAATGTAAGTAGATCGCGCTTGCGCACGGTCATTGACTGCACCAACCCAGCGTGCTGCATCTGTCCCATCGCGGTGTGACCGGCAGCATCAATGTGGAGCACGTTCTCGTCGAACCAGTATAGGTCGTCCGCATGCTGCGGGTAGATTTTTTCGAGCTCGAGGCGCAGCGCCTTGGCGGTGGCGCGGTCGTGTTTCTCAGTGACGATGTAGAGTTTGCTACCGGAATCGTCAGCTAGAAAATGTTCCTCGCAATGGAGCAGGCGGTCGCCAAGCGCTACCTGCAAATTTTCTGCCAGGATCGCCGGTGGATCAACGGGTAGCCGCTCGTGCAGCACAGGCTGATCGGCAGTTTTTTTCTCCACCGCAGTGAGCGTCTGCTCGAGACGATTGAGGAAACTCTGACCGCCTTTCTTGAGCTTGATCTCAGAAAGTTCGCCAATGCCATCGAGCACACCATCGGCGAGTCCTTGCTTATGAGCGAGGGTCTCCAACATGCCGTGCTCGATGGTGCCCTCGGCAATAAGATTGATCACATGAACAGTGCGGGTTTGACCTTTGCGCCAGGCGCGGGCGATGCGTTGCTCGAGTTTTGCCGGGTTCCAAGGCAAGTCGAGATTGATCACCAACGAGGCGCACTGCAGATTGAGGCCGACGCCTCCAGATTCGGTGCAGAGGAATAGGCGACAGTCTGGATCCTCGCGGAAGGTGTTGATCTCGAAGCGGCGTTTTTTTTGCGGTACGCTACCGGTGTGCCAGGCGTGACCGATCCCCTCACCTCGCGCGTGCTCGCGTACCAATTCGAGCATGCCGATCCACTCGCTGAAGATCACCACCTTGGTCTCGGGGTTTGCGAGCGCCTCATCGAGGATCGACTTCAGTTCGTCGAGCTTGGGCGAGACGCGGGTCTTCTTGTCGAGGATGAACTGTGTGTCACATAGCATGCGCATCATGCCGAGCTTGCCCATCAGCGACATGTGCTGCTCGCGCGTCAGCGGGCGCTTCTTAGCGAGGTGGATGAGTTTGCGAACCGACTCTTGGGCCGTCGCGTATTCGATTTTTTGTGCATCAGTTAGTTGGACAAAACGGTTTTCGTCACTGCGGTCGGGGAGCTCGTCCTCGACGTCGCCCTTGCGACGGCGCAGCAGAATTGGCCTGACTCTCGCACGCAGCTTGTCGAGGTTCTTGTAGCCTGCGGGTTTGCCTCTCTTGTCGAGTTCGTAGTACTCGCGGTTGAAGCGGAACAGCGCACCGAAGATACTCGGATCAAGGAACTCGACGATCGAGTAGAGTTCGTCGATGCGGTTTTCGATCGGCGTACCGGTCAAAACAAAGGCGTAGCGACTGCGCAGGCGTTTGATAGCTTGAGCTGTCTGGGAGGTCCAGTTCTTAATGCGCTGCGCCTCGTCCAAGATGACGATATCCGGCTTCAATGATTGGTTGATGTCGAGGGAGTCGGAACGAACCTGCTCGTAGTTCACAATAGTGAAGAACGCGGCAGGGTTAGCGTAAGCCTTGGCGCGCTGGCGGCGGTTGCCATAGATGATCTCGCAGGGAAGCTCGGTGAATTTCGCGATCTGTTCTTGCCACTCGGCCTTGAGCGAGGCAGGGCATACGATCAGGCATTGCTTCGCCTTGCGGATGCGATGTAGCAGCGCAGCGGCGGCGATCCCCTGGATGGTCTTGCCGAGTCCCATCTCATCCGCGACCATGGCGCGCTCCTTGAACGCGAGATGCAACATCCCTTCCCGCTGGTAAGGAAACAGCGGCATGAGCGTCTCGTGCGGCGGGTACTCGCCGGAGTGCACACACTGCTCGTAATTGCGCCGCAGCAGGTGGCGTTCGATCTCGTTCTGGTGGCGCTGTAGCCAAGTGCCGACGGCAACCGACACGCGTACACCCTCGTCATGACAGGCCTCTGCAGTAGCGATAAGCTTCTCGGGAGTACAATTTTCCTTGCGGCGACCATCCGCCGTGACACACAGGCGCAGTTTGCGCGGCATCTCGACCTCGCCGGTGCGGTGCAGGACGAGCTCGTTTTGTTGGACTGTTAAAGTCGCGTAGCTCGCGCCATCTCTCTCAGCCGCCTCATATAATTTGGCGAAGCGTTTGCGCAGGTGAATGAGAACGCTCTCAGTATGCTTACAGGTGCCCAGGCCAGCATTGGAAAAATCGGGAGAGGTCGAGTAGAACAGCCGCTTAGAAAGGTCGATAATCTCGACATTGTAACTGCGACCACTCTCGAAAGAGGTGACGCCGAAACTCGAATGAACCTTTCGCCCCGGTTCGCGATTGCGGATCGCTGGTGGGCTCTCTAAAGCACGCAATCGGCGGCGGGCGACCTCCTGTGCGTCGCTACTGCGCCAATCCTGCTGTTTGGGTAATTGTGCCTTGAGATCAGCGATTTCTTGCTCGAGCAAGGTGAGTCGCCTGCGCGTTGGTTTGGTTTTTTTAGCAGGCATCAAGCCCTCAGATAGCCCACAACAAAGAAGGTTAGAAGGGAATAATGCTCCCTGCCTACACCCGATGGATCATCTACAATAAGAGCTAGAACGAGAGTAGCTGCGGTGTCTTGGGTAGCGATCATAGTGATCATGATTTCCGCCATAATTGTAACCCCGGCTATAATTCTGGCTGTAAGGGCGGTAAGGCGGTGTTTGGTTGTAATTGCTACTGCGGTAGCGGGGCTGGCTGCGGTGGTAGTATTGTTCATCACGTGCGCTACCAAGAACGCCGCCGGTGATGGCTCCGATCACGCCACCTACAGCCGC
>JBLHKE010000279.1:0-9433 GCA_047619485.1 Verrucomicrobiales bacterium
CTCTGCGGCCTAGCCTGGCTCCCCTACCACCGCGCCAGCGAGTTCGAACTTGAAGCTGCGTGGAGGTGAAAAGTGGTGGCAACGTCTCGCTTCTCGGCGATACCGATGAACTAGCACTGTGGAGCCGCGAATTCTTCGACCTGCTCCTGCCAAGATTGCTTGCTACGCAATGATGGCTCACTTTCACGCCAAGCCACAAAGGCACTAAGATTTCGATTCTTCGTGCCTTTGTGTCTTCGTGCGAACTATCTTCATTGCAAAGAATAACCACCAGCATGCCTCCCGAAGAAACCTAAGGGCTTGTCAGAAAATAAGTCATACAAAGATGCGCAGGAATTTTAGCCAGCACCAAGGCAGATTTCAGCGATTATAGCGGGCTATTTGAGTTGGAAGCTAACGTGGGTGATGGCCAAAATAACCAGCAGATTGTAGGAGTTATTTACTGACAAGCCCTAAGTATCTACCACCCCAACGATATACGACTCCCTCGGCTCCTTCCCGCTGATCCTCGCAGCAACATTCGCGCTCGCAATCATCACCCTCCTCATCATCGGCATTATCAAACGCAAACACCGCGATTCTATCGACCGCTGCCTGCTGCTGCTCTTCGTCGTCGCCGCGATCGCCTACCTCACCGGCGTCATCCGCTCATCCACCCACTCTGCCCTAATTCAGAAGATGCTCAGTCAGGTGGGAGGTATCGATCCCTCCTCTCTTGCCTACGACCAGTTTCTGATAGGATTGGAACGCCTATTTTCTCTTGGGTCGCAGTCTTCGGACTGCTAGCCGCCGGACTGCTCATCCTGTTCAGAAAGCCTTATTCCACAGATCCGAGCTAGTTCAGGGGCGCTCATAATCCCTTGACCCCCCCGGCGATCACCTATAGCTCTCAAGCTCGAAATTTCCTTTATGTCTAGCCCGAAACAACAGACTCTCGCTGGTCCAGCCAGCCTCGCCGGAACCTCTCTCCACACGGGTGCAAAAGTCACCCTGACGATGAAGCCGGCGCCGGCCAACAACGGCATCATCTTCCGGCGCATCGACCTCGATGACCAACCCTTCATCCCAGCCTGCGTCAGCAACGTCCAGAAGGTCGAACGCGCCACCACCCTGGCCGTCGGCTCGGTCAAGGTCCACACCGTCGAGCACGTCATTTCGGCCCTCGCCGGCATGGGGGTCGACAACGCCATCATCGAGATGGACGCCAACGAACCACCGATCGGCGACGGCTCCTCCACCCCATTTGTCGAGTGTATCAAAAAAGCCGGCATCGAGGAACAGGACGAGCTGCGCGGCGTGTTCGAAATCCGCGAGCCAATCCACATCGAAGTCGGTGACGGTTCCCTTATCACCATCGTCCCGGACAAAAAATTCCGCGTGTCCTGCACCCAGGTCGGACCCGACGGGCGCATGACCCAGTACTACTCCACCGAAGTCACGCCGGAGATCTACGAGAAAGAAATCGCCCCCGCGCGCACCTTCGTTTTCTACGAAGACGTCAAGCCTCTACTCGACAAGGGCTTGATCAAAGGCGGCTCGCTAGAGAACGCCGTCGTCGTGCGCGACGAGTCGGTGATGAGCAAAGAACCACTGCGCTTCAAAGAAGAATTCGCCCGCCACAAGATCCTCGACATGATCGGCGACCTCATGCTCTCCGGAAAACGCATCATGGGACACGTCATCGCCGTGAAACCCGGTCACGGCCCGAACACCCAGATGGCCGCGCGCCTCAAGAAGGAATACGGCAGCATCCTCGCCATGACGCCACCCGTCCTGATCCCAACTGGCGAAGGTGCGATGGACATCAACGAGGTCATGCAGGTCCTGCCGCACCGCTACCCGTTCCTGATGCTCGACCGCATCGTGAAATTTGAGGGTGACAACAAGTGCACCGGCGTGAAATCGGTCACCATGAACGAGCCGTATTTCCAGGGTCACTTCCCCGGCCACCCGGTGATGCCCGGCGTCCTCCAGATCGAGGCCATGGCGCAACTCGCCAGCATCGTCCTGCTACGCAAGCCCGAGAACCAAGGCAAGATCGGTTACTTTATGAGCGCGGACAAAGTAAAGTTCCGCAAACCGGTGTTCCCCGGCGACACCCTGTTCATCGAGGGCGAGGTGCTCAAAGTGCGCGGATCCATCGGCATGGCCAGCTGCCGCTGCTTCGTCAACGACCAGTGCGTCTCGGAGGGCGAGCTAAAGTTCGCGCTGATGTCGCACTAGGCGAAGCGGCCGATCGCCGTTCCACTGTGATCGAAACGGCGCGAACGAAATAGCCGCCGCCGCGACGCCAGCCAGCACAATCGCGATCGTCAGGGCAAGCCCGTGCTCGTGGTTGCGGATCAACCAGCCACCGATCCCAATCAGGTGACCGGCCACCAACAACACATAGATCCTCAGCCCCACTCTGGACGGGGTTTTGAACATCAACAAAAAGACGCACCCATACCAGCCGAGAACCCCTGGGATCATCAGCAGCGGATGGAGTCGCAGCGCCACCCAAACGATCGGGTTCGCCTCGATCAACGCACCACGATCACCCGCCCAATACGCCTCCGGCTGGTAGTAGAGAGTTACAAAAACATCGGTCAGACTGAGCACAAACGGCACCGCCGCCAGCCTGAAATAACGGGAGATATTCATCACTGATAAGTCACCGCAACCCGCCGGCCAACCACGCATTGATCGCGGCGGGAGTTGCAGCTTGAGGTTCGGACGGCATTGGGTTTGGTGAGACTATCGAAGAACCCATCTACCTTCCAGCCCAAGGGCCGTGTTTCTTGAGAAGGAAACGCGGATTGTGACAACTTAGGCTCTGGCCTGATGCCATGAGCACATCCCCGTTTTCTAATGCCAACTTAACCCGCCAGATGCGAGGCACGAACTCTGACCGGATTCCCTCGATCGACCAGCTCCGCAGCTGGCACCGAAAATCATGCTCCCAAGCCCGCTCCCCAGATTCGCTCGGGTCGTTGAGGGCGTCGAGCATGGTCGTCTCCGCGATCGAGAGCGGGTGGCGTTACCCCCAATCTCAGTTACTCACAACCCCGTAGCCCACAAGCGGCAAGCCAGGCCCAAAACGTGACTTTACTGGCCGCACGCCTCCCATTAGAATCTCCTTCCAATACCCACCCGATAACCATGATCCAATCCCTTATCTTAACTTTTCTACTCGTCGCCTCGGCGGCGTTCTCCAACGCACAGCAGATCTTCAACGGGGAGAACCTCGATGGCTGGGAGGGCAATCCGGCTCTCTGGCGCGTCGAGAATGGCTCGATCGTCGGCGAGACCACCGCTGAGAAGAACACCGATGGCAACACCTTCCTCATCTGGAAAGGCGGCGAGCTGGGAGATTTCACGATCTCTCTAAAAGCGCGCATCACCGGCAAAAACAACTCTGGTATCCAATACCGCTCGAAGGTCGTCGACCCGAAGAAGTTTGTCGTGGCCGGCTACCAGATGGACATGCACCCAGCACCGAATTACCTCGGCATGCTCTACGAGGAGAAAGGCCGCGGCATCACTGCCGAGCGCGGCCAGCAGGTCATGGTCGACGCGAACGGCAAGAAACACGTCATCGGTAAGGTCGACATGGCCGACAAGATCGATCTCACGCAGTGGAATGACTACCGGATCCAGGCGCGCGGCAACCGCATCGAACACTACGTCAACAACAAGCTTACCGCACGCATCATCGACAACCAAATCGACAAGCGATCGCTCGCCGGGATCCTCGCACTCCAGCTGCACGCCGGCTCACCGATGCGTGCCGAATTCAAGGACATCGTCCTGCGCAACACGCCAGCCAAACGCGTGACCAAAGCCGCGGCCACCAGCAAGGTGACACCGGCGAAGCAAGCACCCAAGTCCCTCGCAAAGATCACGCCACCACCAAGCCCTCAGTGGATCTGGACCAGCAAGTCTGCCAAGAACGAGACCATCTACGCACGACGCCAGTGGACACTCAGCGCACCGATGAAGTCTGCCAAATTGACGATCACCTGCGACAACGGATTCACCGCATTCATCAACGGCCAGAAACTCGGCGGCGGCAACGAGTGGTCGAACCGCTACGAATTTGAGCTGAAGAAGCACCTGCGAAATGGCGACAACGTGCTCGCGATCGAGGCGAACAATGAGGGCAGCCAAGCCGGGCTTGTCGCCCAGATCGATCTGGTCGACGCGAAAAACAATCGCGCAGTGATCGTCACCGACAAGGAGTGGCACGTCACCAGCAAGAAAGCCGAAGGCTGGATGGCACCGAGCATCAATACCGACGGTTGGGCGCGACCAGTTATCATCGGCAAGATGGGCGACGGCCCATGGGGTGACGTTTTCTCCGGGAAAAAAGCCTCCGCAAATCCGAGTGGTAACACCAAGCCACGCGTGCCGGAAGGTTTCGCAATCGAAAAGCTCTATGACGTCCCTAAAGCACAGCAGGGCTCCTGGGTGTCGATGGCCGTCGATGCAAAAGGACGCCTCTACTGTGGCGACCAAGGCAAGCAGGGAATCTTCCGCATCACCCTCGGAGCCAGCGGTGATGAACCCATCATCGAAAAAATCCCCGCTGATATCAGCGGCGCACATGGTCTCCTCTGGGCCTTCGACTCCCTCTACGTATGCCTCAACGGCGGTAAACTCGGCAGCGGGCTCTACCGCATCACCGACTCGGACGGCGACGACAAACTCGACAAAGTTCAGGAGCTGCGCCGCATGCAAGGCGGAGGCGAACACGGCCCTCACGCTGTGGTGCTCGCACCAGATGGCGAGAGCCTGTTCGTCTTGGGTGGCAACCATACCAGACCTCCAAACCCAGAGACCTCCGCGGTGGTGAAGAACTACGCCGAGGACCAGTTGCTACCACGCATGCCCGATGCACGCGGCCATGCGAGCAGCATCCGCGCACCCGGCGGCTGGATCGCGCGCACTGATAAAGACGGCAAATCGTTCGAACTCTACTCAGCCGGATTCCGCAACCAGTACGACATCGCCTTCAACGCCGACGGCGAGATGTTCACCTACGATTCCGACATGGAGTGGGACATCGGCACGCCGTGGTACCGACCGACCCGCATCTACCACGTCACCAGCGGCTCGGAGTTCGGCTGGCGCACTGGCACTGGCAAATTCCCAGCCTGGTATCCTGACACCCTACCACCAGCGCTTGACGTTGGCCCTGGATCACCCACCGGCGTCGTCTCTGGCCTCGGTGCAAAATTCCCTGTGAAATACCAGGACGCGATCTACGCCTTCGACTGGACTTACGGCACGATCTACGCCTTACATCTGACACCGAAAGGTGCCAGCTACGACGTCACGAAGGAAGAGTTCGTGGTCGGCGTGCCGCTCAATGTCACCGATGGGGTGATCGGCAAAGACGGCCACTTCTACTTCGCCGTCGGCGGACGCGGCACCAACTCCGCGCTCTACCGGGTGACCTATGTCGGCAAGGAGCCGACCGACTGGCAGCCGCGCGGCAACAAGCTCGCCATAGGATCCCGTGAGACACGCAAGGCAATGGAGCAGTTTCACGGCAAGCAAGTGCCCGGTGCCATCGACAAGATCTGGCCAAAACTCGGCCACGAGGATCGCTTCATCCGCTTCGCCGCACGCGTCGCACTCGAACACCAACCAGTCAGCGACTGGTCGGAGAGGGCGCTTCTAGAAACAAGCACCCAGCCTGCTCTATCAGCCCTGCTCGCACTCGCACGCCAAGGAGATAAGTCGCTACAACCGAGGCTCATCGAAGCCATCTCTGGGCTACCGGCCGCCGAGATGGATGAGGCACAGAAGCTCGAACTGCTACGCGTCCTCGGCCTCGCCATCATCCGCATGGGCCAGCCACCTGCTGAAGTTGCCGAGCAGATCATCACCGCCATCTCGCCCTACTACCCGGCTGCCAGCGATGCCCTCAACCGCGAGCTAGTGGCAATGTTAGTCATACTCGGCGACCCGAGCGTCGTGGCGAAGACCGTCCCGCTCCTCAACCAGGAGGCGAGCACCGCCGAAGGCCTGGTACTCTCCGACGAACTCCTCAATCGCTCAGGCTACGGCAAGGCTTTCGCCCAGACCCAGGATTCTAACCCGCAACGCCAGCAGATCTGGTACGCCTATGCGCTGAAGAACGCCACCTCCGGCTGGACACCAGCACTGCGCAAAGACTTCTTCACCTGGTTCGCCAAGGCGAGGAACTTCAAAGGTGGCAACAGCTTCGTCGGCTTCCTCGACAACTTCCGCAAGGAGGCACTCGCAGAAATTTCCGATCCAAAAGAACGCGCCGCGATGGACGAACTCAGCAAACAAAAAATCGCCCTCATCCCCGAAGGCTACGAGAACGCGCGCAAGATCGACGTCGGCGCCAAGGTCGGCATGAAGTTCGACAAGGAATTGCTGGAGGCCCAGGCCGGCGAGAAGATCGCCATCGTCCTGCTCAACAACGACCCGACCGGGATCATGCACAACCTTGCCGTCTGCACGCCAGGCAGTCGCGAAAAAGTCGTCGCCGCTTCTCTGAAAATCGGCCCGAAAGCGATCGAGCAGAACTTCGTACCCGACATCCCTGAGGTGCTCGCTTCGACGCCACAGGTCGCGCCAGGAAGAAAATACACTCTCTACATGACCGCCCCGAGCGAACCTGGCGACTACCCCTACGTCTGCACCTACCCAGGCCACGGACAACTCATGCATGGTGTGCTGAAGGTGAAGAAGTAGGTGTGCTACACGCTCTACATCGCATCGAACCAAAAGCTCCCTGACATCGCACCGGAAGATCTCTCTGAAGTCGATCTGGACAAACCAGACTAGCTTTCGAAAATATCGTTCTCCGTCGAACCCCTAGACGAACACCAGGCAGTCGTCCGCGGAAAATTCGAAGAGCCAGAGGTCAAATATGTAGGCGGTTACGGAAGTTGCGGGTGCGGCTTCAACGAATTCATCCTGCGAGGGTATGAAGACGACGACGGCTCACGAGCCGCGGCCACCCGCTCCCGCAGGGAACTGCGCGACTACATTGAGGAAAACCACGTCACCACTCTCTACGGTTGCTGGAGCGGCGATGAAAAACTAGCGCCAACAGAGCACCTGCCGATCTCACACGCAGACGTCACCGACTGGGAATTCGAGTTCCCGCAGGGCGCCATCATAAAAATTGGATGACCATCCCACTGAAAAGCTGCGGACGACATGAAGTGAGCGAGTTTGCCGGGAGAGGTTTCACGCACATGATCTCGATCGGCGATCATGACGACTTCTTTGACGGACTTCGCTTACCGGAGATCCAAGAAACCAACTTCCTGATCCTCCGCTTCACCGACACCGACAAGAATTCACACCACGACGCACCGAACGAAGCTCGCCTGTCGCCCTTATTTCAATGGCTGGAGAGCCAGTTGGATGTCCAAGGCCTCCTCGTGCATTGCGCCGCCGGGATCAGCCGTTCACCAACCGTCGCTCTCCTATCCATCTGCCACTTATTCCCCGAATCAGCTCCCCTCGAGAACTTGGAATCGGTCGCCACGTCGGCAGAGTGTTCCTATATCTGACCCAACCCATTGGTTGTGAAACTCGGTGACCAGATGATGAATCGCGGTGGATCAATCGACTCCACGGTCGACCACTGGCGAGCGTAGCAAGAAGGCCTACCCATCGATTTTTCCTGAGTCGATGCAGCGAACCGGCTCTCCTGTTCCACACCATCAACCAATACCGCCCGGATCAACCGGCTTCACCCGCAAGGCCCTCGCCGCCCTCAGCTCCCCCCAATCTCCGGCTGCCATCTTGCGCGAACCCGACTGACACCCCGCGGAAAAGACTTCGCCCAGCACCGCGAAGACCGACTCGATAAACGACTCGCGCCCAACCGCCAGATCATCTGAAAAATACCGCACCCGACAGCGCAGCAGCTGTGCCAACGAAAGCTTGCTCCCAGCCGCCCAGACTTTTGCTACCGCCTCACGTGACAAGCCTACACGCACAGATTGCCCCTCACCAATACCGAAGAGAATCTTACGGTACCTAGGCCCTACATCTCCCCAGTGGGCACCAGACTTTAGATCATGCAGTGCCGCCGAAATCCCTCGCCGTGCAGCTCGATCCCCCCCTACCGCCTCGCTGTAACCGCACCACCGGTAGTCCTTTGGATCCTCCACCATCCCAGCCCTAACAGCATTCAAATCGATGTAGGCCGCCACTTTTAACAGCGAGTTCCAGTGCCCCTCGACGATGACACTCTTAAATCGCGCTTCCCAAAGATAGCCAACCCGATCGTACTTCCGGTTGAACCACAGCGAGAACCTCAACTTTAGCGTCTTCATGAACTCGCTAAGATCCCGCATCCGCCTTAGATACCGGCCCCGGAGATGTTTCAGAACACTTCCCCCCATCCGCTGCGCCTCCGCGAATTCCCACTCGACCGCAATCATCTGATCCGCTGAGTAGAGCGCCCGACATCGCTCCAATATCTCCTCGTCAGACAATTCCACACCTGGCCGTGGCAGAACCTCGACAAGCACGTGAAAATGGTTCGAGAGAATCGTCCAAGTCACAACCCGCACGCCAGAAAAAGCCTCAGTCTGCCGCAGGATCTTGCGAAACACATTCCGCTCATGCGCTTGAAACACAAAGTTTCGATCCACCACCCTGCTCAAGCAATGGTAATAGGAAGAAGATCGTAAAACAGGCAAAATATATCTACGGCAGGACATCCCATTAAATTACATGTTACCTGTCCTTATGCAATAAATTTCCGTATCTTCTCAGCGGTTGTGCAGTCCGGATCCACAGAAACGAGCACACGCACATCAACAGCATGACGACTGGTGTGGACATCAGTGTGATCGCCCGTGCCGAAGGAGTGTTTGGACGGTTCTCCGTCACCCAATTAATCTCTCAGAATAGGTCGATTAGATCGATGATCGCGAGGCAGACCTCGAGCCATGTCGGAACTCCGAGCCTGGCGTCGTCTTACCCCGGTCTTTTCCCCCGCCCAACGCCTACAATTCCCTCAGAACGATATTCCGATACGCCGCAGCGGTTCTCCAGGTCGCGATCCCAATCGGCTGGCACTTCTCGATCTCACCGGGGCGCATCGCAATCTTCTTCTCGCTGATATCTAGCTCGATGACGCTCTCGCCATCGATCCACGCGTCGAGGTAGCGCTCGGTGACGCGCACCCGAAGGTGATACCACTGGCGCGGTTTGAACGGTCGATCATGACGTGTTGTGTTGAGTGAGGCGTCGTTGCCGTTGACGTTCGAAATCCCGACCACCGTGCCGCCCCAGCCACCGATGATCAGAGTGCAACACGTCCCCTGCGATGGGATCGGAAAGGTCAGCCCACAGAAAAAATCATTACCGTCGACGATCTTCGCCTCGAGTTCGAGCTCGTAATTGCCTCGCGGCATCACCACAGCCGGATCGTCGAACACGATCCCCG
>JBLHKE010000280.1:0-9383 GCA_047619485.1 Verrucomicrobiales bacterium
TACGAGTCTTGCGCATTTCTCAAATCCTTGTTCAAAACAGCAATTTCAGCAAGCCTTTTCTATCAAAGGGACTGTCCCTTTGAATTGCGTCCCTTTGAATTGTCCGTCCCTTTGAATTGTCCCTTTGAATTTCTTTGAATTTTTGAATTAGTCCGTCCCTTTGAATTAGTCCCTTTGAATTGTTAAAGTGCTGTCCCTTTGAAGTGCTCTTTGAAGTGAAACGTTAAAGCACCCCACGCGAATCTAGTTGTGTTGCGAGGTCGATCGAGGGTGATTTTGACCCTGGTGGATCAGGGCTCACACGCGTGCGGCACGGCGCACTAACATATCAATGATGCAGATTTTCCCTGTGGAGTTTTCCACACCGTTGAGTGTTTCTGACCCCGGCGTCTCTAGGCGCCTATCGGACGGGGTTAGATGGGGCAGCATTCGTGGCGACTAAAAGTCGCCGCTACGGATTGCGCTCGTGACGAGCACGCTTTCTGTCAGGCGATGTCACCGTCCTCAGGGTGCCACTTCGAGTTTGAACAGCCCTGACTTGTTGCGGTTCAGCGACAGGTAGAGCAGGATCTCGCCGTTGTCGTTGATCACCTTGCCGTAGCCGCCCATGCCGCCGCCGGGGTTCGACTGCGCGCCTATTTTGATGTTGCTCACCTTGTGCGACAGGCCGCCAATATCCAGGAGGTCGCCACGGCGCAGCACCAAGACCGGTGCCACAGCAGCCGAGCTACGCGACAGCCACACGCCGTCGCGTGTCACCGAAGTGGTGTCGCCCGCGTTGAGCACGAAAGTCCCCAGGTAGACGATCCCGCCGACATTGTTGCAGTCGTAGTCAAGTAGCGTCCCGTGTATCGCGCCGTCGGTGCTCAGAGCCACATCGCCCTCGCGCGCCATCAGGTGCAGCTGGCCGCTGGCCGCGTCCCAGCGCCAGATGCTACCGTCGTTGCTCGAGTTCACCGCCGGCGTCGTCGTCGCATCTTTCAGATAGGCGTAGAAATACACGCTGCCGTCGTCGCAGTTCGAGATCGTCTTGAAACGTGCGAAGGCGGTGACCTGGTTCGCCAGGCACGGGGCCACCGAGCCCTCGCGCGCGATCGCACGCACGCTTGTCCCATCGCTCCACCAGATGCCCTCGTTGTTTGAGGTCGAGATCCCGGTGCCTTTAACATTGCCGCGGAATGCCACCGTGCCGGCGCTGTTCACCGACTCGCCGAGGAACGAACCGAAGGCCACGCTGGTCTCACCTGGTGCGGGGACGCCCTCACGCACCGCTACTTCCATCGTGCCGCCGAGCGGACCGGCGAAGATCGCCGTGTTGTCGCTGGGGTCGAAGCCGGCGTCCTCCAGCAGGTAGCTGGTGTAGGTGATCTGGTTGTTGTCTGCGCTGGCTACCACCCGCGCGAAGATCTGGCTGTGGGCGGTCGCCGCGATCGGGGAAGGACTCCCCTCGCGCGCCAGCAGCGTCGTGGTGCCGCCGGTGCTCGTCCGCCACAGGCCTGTGTCGTCCGCAGCGGTGACGCCACCCACACCGGTTCTCAAGTTCGACACCGTTAGCAGGTCGCCGTCGCTGCTGATCGCCGGCTTGCGCAGCACGCGGAACTCGCCCGTCGTCCCGGCCGCCGTCAGGGTGGCGGTGGCCGCGTTGATCACCATGGCGCCATCGTCGAGGAAGTGCCCCGAGCCGAAGCTGGTCGCCGACTGGAACCCGACCGAGCCGCCGCCGTTGAGTGTCAGATCGGAGAAGGACCCGTAGTTCGAGCCGCCCGGGGCCAGCACCCTGTGCACCGCCAGCGCCGAATCGATCCCGCCGCTGCGCAGGAACACGCCGCGGTTGTTGATCCCCGCATTCGACATCGAGGCCGAGTAGACGATGTCACCGGCATTGTTGATCGCGCCAGTGTAGTGCACCGACAAGGTCGAGCCCTCCGGCACCCCCATCGCGCCGCCAGCACCCGGTGCCGCGTCGCCGCGCAGCGTAACCAGTTCGAGCACCCGCGTCCCCGCGACCGTCTGGATCGCGAAGACGTGCACGAAGAACTTCTCCACGGTGACATTGTTGCTGCCGTCGGTCGCTGTGCAGGTCACCTCGGTGCTGCCGATCGGGAAGGCGAAGCTATCGGTTAGCACGCACACCAGCGTCGGGTTCGCATCGACCTTGTCCCAGGCCGTCAAGCCGCCGAAGTTGGCGGTGGCGGTGCCGCCGGCCGGGGCGTTGAGGAAGAAGTCCTTGGCGCCGCTGATCACCGGGGCGACGTCGTCGATGACGGTAACCTTGAAGGTGTCCTCTGCGAACAGGCCGCCGCCGTCGGTGGCGCGCACCGTGATGTCGGCGCTGCCGATGAGCGTGCACGGCGTGTTCAGGGTCAGGATGCCGTCGGCGGAGAGGATCGCAGAGGTCTGCACCAGAGCGGAGCCGGTATTGGACTCGACGCTGTAGGTTAGTTTGTCATCGGCGTCGTCGCCGTCCTCGAAGTGGAGGAACAGCGCCAGGCTTGCGCTCGGGTTCGAGGTGCGGATGGTGATGCCGAGGATGCCCGGCGGCGTCACCGCGGGGGAGACGAGCACGGTCAACTCGAAGCTGGTGCTGGAGGTCTCGCTGACGCTCTCGTTCGGGTCGTCGGTGTCGAGGTCGCCGGTGAGGTCGGCCTGGTCGGTGCACTCGATCTCCATGCCGATGGTGAAGCTGCCGCTGGCGGTGCCAGTGGCGCTGAGCCCGGCGAGGTCGGCCAGATCGACGATCCAGTCACCGCCGCTGCGCGCGCCGGCGCTGAAGCTGAGGCTGGCGGGGACACCGGTGAGGGTTGCGGAGCTCGCGCAGGTCTCGCTGCCGTCGGTGTCGGCGCCGAGGGTGACCGACAAGGACAGCGGGATGGCCTCGTCCGCGAGGCCGCTGGCATTGTCGGCGGCGAGCGTCGGCGGGTCGAGCACCGGTTTGACCTGGATGGTCAGCGTGGCGGTGTCGAGCTCACGCACATCGACCGTGACGGTGGTCGAGGCAAAGTTCGCCGCACCGTCGGTAATCGTGTAGTTGAAGCTGTCCGGACCGGTGTAGCCGCCGGCCGGGGTGTAGGTCACGGTGCCGTTTCCGTTGTTGACCACGGAGGCGCCGGCGACGCCGGGCGAGCTCACCACGCTGATCGACAGCGGGTCGCCGTCGGCGTCGATGTCGTTGAGCAGCGGGCTGAAGGTCAGTGAGATGTCCTTGGCGACGACGATCGAGTCGTCGTTGGCCTGCGTCTGCGAGGAGCTGAAGGCGCCGATGTAGGCGAAGGCGCCGCCGCCGCCAGTGCCCATCGGCATCGAGATCTGTGCGAAGGCTTGCCACTGGACGAGGAACTCCTGGGAGGGGCTCGCGCTCGTCGGGAAGGTCAGCACAGTCAGGTCTGGCCGCCCCGGCACGGTGCGCGTGCTGGCGGGGGCCACGCTCGTCGCCGGCAGCTGCGTCACGGTGACTCCCGCCGACGCCGCCGTGGTCGTCAGCACGTGGATGTCGCCCACCGGGTTGGTGGTGCGGAAGCGGAACGTGCCGCGACCGTCGGCGCGCACCGGTGCCACTAGCCCCATCCCCACCTCGGAGTTGCCGGTGTTCTGGTAGACATACACCGGCTTGGTCGTCTCGATGAACACCGGGTCGCCCTTCACAAGGGCGAGGGCGTTGAGGTTGATCTGGTAGCGCTGCCCGGCCACCAGCCCCGTCGCCACCACCGTCGGCCCGCCATTTTTGTGCGTGATCGTCACGTCGGTCCCGGCCTCGGTCGCCACCACGTCCACGCGGTCGGTCGAGGTCGTGTTGCGCACCACTACGTACTCCGTGCCCACCAGCGACACTGGCACCAACTGGTCGATGCCGTTGTCGACGCCTGGCGCAATGCCGCTACCAGTCGTCGTGCCCGAGTTCACCACGATCTTCTTGTCGCCCGCCGCCGTAACGTGCGAGCCGGTGATGTCGTTGCTGCTGTAGATGATGTAGGTCTCATACTGCTGCAGGGTCACCGTGACCGACTGCGATGAGTGTCCCGTCCAGTTCCCGGGCATCAGTGGCCCGGTGTCGAAGGTCACGTCTGTCCCGCCCGCCTCTACGGCCATCACCGAGATGAAGTTGAACCCGGTCGTGTCGAGGTACTGCCCGACGTAGAAATCGCTGCCCAGCGCGTCGAAGCCCTTGGCGTTGAGGAAGTGCTGGGCGTTGCTGTTTTCCTGCACCGTCTGCACGTTGACGGCCGCGCCGTCCGACACCACGATCACCCCGGCCTGCTCCACGGTGTTGTAGTTGCCCGTCTGCGCGAGGAGCGGGTTGCCATTCATCGCCCGGCGGAACGATGTCCCCGCCGTCACGCTCCACGCCAGCTCCGTCGTGCCAAGGGTCGCGCCTGGCACGCTGCCGGGCACGTTGCGCCCGTCGGGGAAGATGATCCTGCCGCTCGCCCCGCCCGGATCCTCGGTGGTGATCCACAGCTGGCTGGCCTGCGGCGAGTGGTTGCCGGCAGCGCCGTTGTAGGGTTTCGGCGGCAGGTAGTGCACCGTGCCGGCCGCGCCCAGGCGCACGTTGACGGTCACCGTCGCGCTGCTGGTGTTGCCGTTGCCGTCGTCGATCTGGTAGGTGAACGAGTCGAAGCCGCTGAAGCCGGTGCCGGGCGCGTAGTGGATGGTGTTGTTCGGGTTGACGGTGGCGCTGCCGGTGCCGCTGCTCGGCGGCGATGTCACGCTCGGCGTCAGCGGGTCACCCTGTGGGTCGCTGTCGTTCGCCAGAACCTGGATGTCGATGGCAGTTTCCAGCTGCGTGGCGACGGTGTCGTCGTTGGCCGTGGTCGGCGGGGCGAAGGTGTTGATGGCGTACTCGACGGTTTCGATGCCGCTGAAGTGCGGGTCCGGGACGTAGCGCACCCGGTTGGAGACCACGGTGGCGGAGCCGTTCGTTGGCGATGAGGTGATGAGCATCTGGAAGTCAGGCGGCAGCGCCTCGTCGTTGTCGGTGACGTCGATATCGAGCGACATGTCCTCCATCGTCATCGCCGTGTCGGCGAACAGGCCGATGTCGTCATTGGTGAGCGTACCCGTGCCGCTGGCGACGGCCACCCCGTTGCCGATGTTCAGGGTGAAGGTGTCTTCGGGTTCGAAGTCGGGATCCCCGTTGACCTGTACGGTTACAGTCTGCGTCTCGCCGCTGGTGCCGGCAAAGGTGAGCGTGCCCGAGTTGGCCTGGTAGTCGCTTGGGGCGACGGCGGTGCCGTCCGCAGTGGTGAAATCGATGTTGAAGCCGCCGGCGATCTCGAGGCCGGTGTAGGTGACGGTGAACTCCAACGCGGTGGTGCCCGAATTGCCCTCGGGCTGGTCGACGGAAGCGACCGTGAACAGCCCGCCAGCCGGCGTGTCGCCTTCGTCGAGCGGGTCGGACCCGTTGCCATCCTCGACCACATCCGGGAAGCCGTCGCCATCGTCGTCCGGATCGACGTCGTCGGTGAGGCCGTCGCCATCCGTGTCTGGCACCGCCACGTTCACCGAGGCGGTGTTGTTGGTCTCGTCGAATTCAGAGAAGACGGAAGTCGAGTCTACGTAGACCCAGGCGAGTTCCTGGGTGGCATTGAGCGGTAGGCCGAGGATCTCGAGGGAGACGGATTCGCCCTTGGGGATACTCACGGTCTCAGCGCTGCCGATGAGTTGGCCGGAGGTGAAGGGGTTGCCGTCGTAGAACCTGACCACGACGTCGTTGGCGTCTTGCAGCGAGTCGGCCGCGCTCTGCAAGGTCATTTGGATGTCCGCTGACACGCCGATGTTGATGTTCGTCGCGGTGAGCGAGGCGACGTACAGATCTGAGGCGGAGCCCTGGACATCGATCGTGGTGTTGTTGCTGCTCGTCTTGCTGGATCCGCTGGGTGGGGTGGAGGTCACCTGCAGGCCTATCTGGCCGTTGTATTCGGAGTTGTAGGTGAGGCTCGCAGTCACACCAACGGCGGTGTTGCCGGTGGTGTCGAGGGCGGCATCGGCGGCGTCGCCGTAGGTGCCGTTGCCATCGAGGTCCCAGGCGTAGGCTGTGATCGGATCACCTTCCGGGTCGAAGGACTCGCTGCCATCGAGCTCGATGGTGCCGCCGATCTGGCCGGCGTAGACGGCTGGCAGCTGCGCGGCCGGGATCGGCACCGCCACCGGGGCGACGTCGGTCTCGACCACGTTGACGACGATGGTGGTGGTCACGTAGTTGACCGGGTCAGCGTCGTCACTGATGCGTAGCGTCACCGTGCGCGGGCCGATGGTGTTCCAGCCCGGGGTGACGCTGACGTTCACGCCGTTGGCGTCGGGGCTATTCCAATCGACACCGTCGCTGGCGTCTAGGTCCCACAGATACTCCACGATCGAGGCGTTGGAGTCGAGGTGGTAGGAGCCGCTGCCATCGAGAGTGAAGGCTGCCGGGAAGCGTGAGGACTGGTCTGGCACCGGAGCGATGACGGCGACCGGCAGCGGCTTGGTGACCGATTTCGTCATGATCAGGATCGCGTGAGCAGTATCGAGTGATCTTATACCAAGCGATGGCCAGATACCTGACTGTTGCCAGCCTCCATCCGCGAGAGGGCCAAACATCTTCGAGGTGCTGCGGTTGCCACTGGATGTGCTCGCGTGCAGGCCAGAGGCATCGCCCAACAACCACTTGTCAAAATCCTGTTGCCAATCCCGAGGCCCGGTCGGCGTCGACAAATCATCAACTTCCATTAACTGCAGTCCCTTCTTGACTCCATACATGCCGTACCACTGACCGAAGACGCCAACCTCTCCGGAATTTGAACCGGTGGTCGCCTTGTGCCAACTCCTGCCGATGTACTCAATGGCGCGCTGCGAATTGGGATCGCTCGAATCTAGACCCACACTGTTCCAGCAGACGAGAGCTCCACCGGTCTTGGCACCGTTTAGCCATTGGGTATTGGATCGGTAACCGATCCCGCCGTTACCCGTTCCGCTTGAGTTTTGCAGCGCACGAAACCCTGCGGCAGTACGATCGAGTACGATTGCCGGCGTGTCCAGCCCCCAGAGATCTTTCGCTGCACGCATCACGAGGATCGGCCATTGCATCGAGGAGCCATCCAGACCGCCCGAATTGCTCGTTCGAATATTGTAGACCCAACCTGCGGCCGCCACATCGCTCTGGCTATAGGAGAATAGATCGGTAAGGTCGTTGATGATATCGTAGTAGGAAACTCCGGCAAACGGACCACTCGGCGCGAACATCGCCTTCGCCTCTATCTCATTATGCGCCGCGGCGATAACCGCTAAAGCCGCAAAAGAGTTGGCATAGGTTTCATGCCCTCCAGCCCAAAGATAGGCTCCTTTTCCGTTCCCGTTGGTATCGGGGTTCAGAGCCCCCTGAGGCCCGATATTGTAGTATCCACCACTACCGCTATCAACAATCCAATTGAGCCCCTGTTGGACTATTTCTGCGTAAATATCCTCTTCGTAATCGTTGCTCGGAAGGTGACCATTTTCCTCAAAAGCGAGCACCGACCCGCCGTTTGTTCCAAAAGAATACTCGTGGAGGCCGTTCCGCCATACTGTCTTGTTACCAGCCAAGCGGATCTGGTTGCGATACAGATACAGCAGCCCCTTCTCGATTGCCATGTTCACGCGCTCGTCGTGGGTCGGACCGTTGATGACGCGCACCACGCCCTGGCGGGTGACCGTGGTGTCGGTGGCGTCGGTGACGGTCAGCTTGATGGTCTTCGAGCCGCCGGTGGAGTAGGTGTGTAGGGCGGAGATCTCGTTCGGGTTGCCGACCGCGCCACTCACGTCGCTGCCGTCGCCGAAATCGAGCGTGTAGCTGTACGGAGCGGTGCCGTCCCAACAGCGACCCCAGACGGTGATCGGCTCGTTGAGGGCGGCGTTGGCATACGAGCGGCTCTGGGTGTAGCTGGGCATCACCGCGACCTTGAGGGCGTGGGCAGGAACCGCACTAGCAAGGAGCGCTAACAGCGCGAGTTGCAGGATCGGACGGACGCTGGCGACGCGATAGCCAGACTGAAATAAATCGAGGAATCTCATAGATGCTTTACTTTTGTTGACTTTTTTCCGGCTTGGCGACCTCTCCGGCGACGAAAGGATCGAGCGCAATGCGGTGCTTTTGGAATCGAACTGAATTTCTAACAAGAGCCCTGTATACCTTAGTGCTAAGCATCACCACAATGAGGCAACTCCCTCGTTGGTTAAGATATCCGAAGTGGTTTTCCGACTAGAAGAAACCGGCTGGCTGCTGGGAGCCGACCGGCGCCCGCAGCTATTCCTGAGCTTGCTGCCAACGCAGGAAGTGGGCGGTCGCCGCGAAACGGTGCTCGACTTCAAGCACGCCGTAGATCGCCGTCAGGTCACGCTCCACCATCTGCCGGCTCAGCTCGAGAATCATCGCCACCTCGATGTTGTTCTTCCCGGCGGCGGCCCATGAAAGCACGGCGAACTCGCGCGACGTCAGGCGGCGAATCGTCTTGTCGACCTCGAGCGTGAAATGATCCGCCAGCCAATCCGGCAACTCAAAATTCCGGCCGAGGGGCGGCGCAGGCACCGCCGGGTCGGAATTAGGTGAATTAGGTGAATTAGGTGAATTAGGTGAATTAGGTGAATTAGGTGAATTAGGTGAATTAGGTGAATCGGGTGAATCGGGTGAATTGGGTGAATCGGGTGAATCGGGTGAATCGGGTGAATCGGGTGAATCGGGTGAATTGGGTGAATTGGGTGAATCGGATGAGCGGTCGTGCATAGGAGAGAAGACCGGCGCAACACCTTTGCAGTGCCCCGCAGGCAATAGCGCTGCGAACAGCCTAGGAAATGAATCGGGTGCGCTTTGAGGCGTTTGTCTAGGTTCAGGCGGCGACGACTTTCGACGATAAAGTAGTTGCGTGGATGATGCTCTCCGGAGAGACGATGAGCGAAAACTCCTTCCCGCAGAATGCCTCATCGATCACGTCGAGCGGTGATCGAAACTGCGGGACTAGAACTTCTTTTCGACGGATCGGTGAAGACGATTGCTAGGAATTTGCTTTTTGCGTGGGGCGCTTGAGAGAGCCGTTGAAGGGATCGGAGATGGGGAGAAAGGGGGGTGTTTCGAGGGGCGCCGCTTAGGCGAGGATGGTTCGCGAAATTAGTCTTTTAGCTAAAAATAAAGCCAAAAATAACTCGCTGGTCATATCTAATCGATAAAGAGAGGTTCTACAACTTATGCTCTTACGGTAATGTAAAAAAAAATACATGTATGTATGCATAGTTGCGCTGGCGCATCGTGAATTGAGATGTTACCTCGAGAAAAAAGCGCTTAGAGTGGCATGAGGAATTGCTTGCGGCGGCTCGGGAATTGTTGATCACTGGAGGCTTGATGGCATTGGGGATCGAACAGCTTTCGAAGGTGACCG
>JBLHKE010000281.1:0-9377 GCA_047619485.1 Verrucomicrobiales bacterium
TATTTTGGCCATCACCCGCGTTAGCTTCCAACTCAAATAGCCCGCTATAATCGCTGAAATCTGCCTTGGTGCTGGCTAAAATTCCTGCGCATCTTTGTATGACTTATTTCCTGACAACCCCTTAGGCTCGGGCTCTGGGGAGTTTAAGTTGGCATTGGATACCGGCGGATCGAGTCCGGTTAGCTTTGGGAGCCAGTCGAAGAATCCGGAACTTTAACTTCAACTCCCCGAAAGTTGAGCCTTTCGAAGTCATGGCTCTTCAGGCCATCGCCGCCCCGCTAGCGCTCGAACTCCAACACCTTAAACGATTGCCCGAGCATCCCGGGGTGGATGAGGGTGTTGAACTGGCGCAGGAGTTTTTGCGTTGCTGCATCTGGCGCTTGGCCGGTGGATTCGATTTCTTTCAGCCATGGCTTGGCTGCTTCGATGAGGAAGTGGTGCTGGTCGATGGTTTTGCCTGCGCCGAGGATTTCTGCGATACGGCTGAAATTGACGGAGGCGGTGAGATCGGTCTCACCGATGTGTTCGAGGTATCGGGTGACCTGCTGATGATCGCGGTAACCGCGCAGCGTGCCGTCGCTGCGCTCCGGTGAGTAGTAGTCGCCGGCCTGGTGACCGTAGTCAATGATGGTGGCGGCGGAGCCAGGCAGCATCGAGGCGTGCAGTTGCTGTGCCCACTGGTTGGCGCTGAGATGCAGCTCGGTGGTGTAGTCGTCCGGAAGATCGCGATCGGCTAAGACTGCGGCGATTTCCTTCTGCAATTCGATCGAGGTGATCGGGGCGTGCACTTCGTTGAACTCGGCATCGATGTGGATTTCTTTCCACCCCTCAGCATCGTGGTGGACGCGCTGCACTGGGAGGGCGTCGAGCAATTCATTGCAGATGAACCGCCCGGTGATCCCGCCCGGAATGTCCTCGATGCGCTCGACCCAGCGGGCGCGCTCCCCGAGTTTCTCGCGCTGGATCTCACGCATGGACTCGAACGGCTCGACAATGAGGTAGTCGACATTGGCTGGCAGGTGGGCGAGCAGATCGGCCGCGAGCTGGCCGTCGTTGGCGCCCTGTTCGACGACTTGTTTCAGGTCGGGCTGGCGAGCCAGAAAGTGCGCGGCGAGTAGATTGCCGAAGCATTTGCCGACGCTGACCGAGGTGTAGAAATCCCCAGCGCGGCCGACGCGTTGTTCAGAGCCAGCTGCGTAGTAGCCGAAATCCGGATCATAGAGCGCGAGCCGCATGAACTCGGCAAACGGGAGACTGCCGGAGGCTGATTTTCCGATGACGGTGCGGATGCGGTCGATCAGCTGGGAATTTCCACTGGGCTGCATGTTTTTTTGGAAAAATTGAAAGAATTGTCGCACTGGCGACGGATTGTTTTTGAGGCTAAGTCCTCAGAGTTGGTCTAGTTTATGCCCAACTCTCTCTTAAACGAACGATTCCTCCCCGCGGGATGGCGAAAAAAAAAGATAAATCCCTCAAGATCTACAAGACTCCGTTCTGGCGTCGTCGGTGGTTCCATATCTGCCTAGCAGGTTTTTTCACGCTCCTGATCATCGGTTCGATCGTGCTGTATTCGATACTCAAGGATCCGTATGAGCGCGCGCAGGAATTCGACTTGGCAGACCTGACGAAGGTCGAGGTTCCGAGCACCATCTATGATCGGCACGGCAAGGAATACAGCCGCATTTTTGTCCAGGATCGGCGGGCAGTGAAAATTACCGATGTGCCGCTGCACTTCGTCAATGCCCTGATGGCAGCGGAGGATGGCCGGTTCCAGTACCACACTGGTGTCGATTACAAGGGGGTGGTGCGCGCGGTCTTGCTGAACATCCAAGCGGGTGAGGTGACGCAGGGTGCCAGTACGATTACCCAGCAGCTCGCGCGACAATCATTCAACCTGACCGAACGCAGCCTCGAGCGCAAACTGATCGAGGCATTTCTTGCCAACCGTATTGAGGAGGAATACTCGAAGGACGAGATTCTGGAGTTCTATTTGAACCGGATCTATTTCGGCAGTGGCTTCTGGGGGATCAATGCGGCGTCGCTGGGTTATTTTGGAAAACCGATCACGGACGTCGACGTGGTCGAGGCCGCGACCCTGTGTGGACTGATCAAGAGCCCGAACCGCCTCTCGCCGCTGCGCAACCCGGATGGAGCGCGGCTCTCGCGCAACAATGTGCTGCTGCGCATGCGGACCGAGAACATGATCTCCGACGCGGACTACCAGCGGCTTAAGGAACTACCGCTAGTGACAGCAAAGGAGCGCACTGGCCGGCGCATCGGCTACGTCTACGAGGAGATCCGCCAGCGGGTCAACGAGCTGATTCCGCAGGAGACCACGGCGAGTGATGGGTTCAAGATTTTCACCACGGTGGACACGGCCTTGCAGGCCACGGCCAGGGAGAGCCTCAAGCGCTACCTCGCCGAGGCCGAGAAGCATCCGGATTACTCCACTCAGGGAAACCAGACCTACGACGACTACGTTGCCTCGCTGCCGACGGAGGATGGGGCGAAAATTCCGCCGCCTAAGTATCTCCAGGGCGCGATGCTGATGATCGACAACAAGACTGGAGGCGTGATCGCGATGGTCGGCGGGCGTGATTTCCAGCACAGTGTCTACAATCGCGCGACGCTATCCCGGCTGGCGGTGGGCACCTCGTTTCTCCCGCTCGTCTACACGGCGGCGTTCGAGAAGGATTTTTTCCCAGGCAGCCCGCTGAAAGATCGTGAGATCGACAACCGCTTCATCGGCGTCGGTGGTGCCACCGGTATCCTCGGCGAGTGGGGGACGGAATCGTCTGAGAATTCCTATGAGGGGATCATCCCCGCGCGCGAGGCTCTGGTGAAGGGCAAGATGGCGGCATCTGCCCGCCTGGGGCGGAAACTCGGTGCCGAGAAGGTGAAAGATCTCGCCAAGCGCGCGGGTGTCGATACCGATTTGCAGGATCTGCCACGCATGTTCCTCGGGGAGGACGAGATCAAATTAAGCGAGCTCTGCCTAGCCTACTCGATGTTCCCGAATGGGGGCAGTCGGGCGAAGGAGCTGTTCGTTGTCGAGCGCATCGAAAATGGTGCCGGCAAGGTCGTCTTCGAGCGGGTTCAGGAGCCGGCGGTGAAGGTGGTCGACGAGATCACTGCTTACCAGACTCACAGCTGCTTGAAAGAAGTGCTGACGCGCGGCACCGGCCAGCGGGCGTTCGGTGAATTAGGCCTGCTTGACAAGACGGCCGCGGGCAAGACCGGGACCTCCTACGGCTTCGAGAACCTGTCCTTCGTCGGCTACAACAGCGAGGTGACCTGTGCGGTGTGGGCCGGATTCGACTCGGCGAAGACGATCTATCGCGGAGCGTTTAGCAACGACGTGTTGCTACCGGCATGGACTGAAGTGATGAACGCTTCCCTAAACGTTTTTTCGCCGACCGAGATCCCGATCCCAGACAACGTGGTCACGGTCGAGGTGTGTCGTCGTTCGGGCATGCGTGCGACCGATAGCTGTTACGAGAAGGTGACGACCGGGACCGACCAGCCGACCGAGTTGCTGGAGGGATTCGATCCGGGTGAGCGCTACGAGCGCAGCACCTACAAAGAGATTATCCGCCGCGGTATCAAATTTAATAATTACTGTGACTATCATTCCGAAAATCCTGAGATCTACGTGACCGCCGCGCTACCGGAGCTGCTCCAGGACGAGCAGGCGGCAAAAAACGTGATCCGGCCAGGGGCTGGGGTGGTCGCCGCGGTGATCCCGATGGCGCCGACGATTATCGGGGACGACCCCTACAATTCCATCCAATCGCAGCTGAAGGCCATCCCCGTCGGGGGCATCGACACCAGCAATATCCAGCGAGCTAAGCCGTTGGCCGTAATTAAGATAGGTTCAGGATCCACCGCAGTGGAGCTGCAGGAACCCGAGCCGATCGAGTTTCCCGAACTGGACTAAGGGGGGAGAGGCATGCTAACGTAGGATACCGGGGAAAATCCCCTACCTCCAAAGACCATGCCCGATACCGATCCTCAATGGAAGATTCTGCGCTGCGCTCAGTGCGACCGCCTCATGAAGGTGGACACCCTTCACCTGTCAGCTTCTCTGGCGTGTCCTTCTTGTGGGAGTTTGTTTTCGGATGCGGCAACGAAGTCAGCTGAGGCGGTAGTCGAGCTTGCTGCTGGAGCTGACGATGTGGTGATTCATAGCGGGGCGACGGTTCCGCCAGCCCGCGGTCGGGTGAATGAATCGGAACTCGTGCTGGATCGTGAGATTGGAGCGATCCCGGAGGTCACACCACCAAGTCATCTCCCCAGCGGAAATGCGATCCCAGCGCGGCGGCTTGAGGGATACAAGATGCCGGAACTGATCTCCAACATCGCGGAGAAGGCGCTATCTCCCACGTTGGAGACGAAGCAGGGGCCGAAGTTGGACGCTAGCAAACTCACCAGCATCGACGATGAACGATTTGCCCCGGCCGAGGTCGAAGAGGGGGCGGTGAAGGTTCACGTCGCCCGCGAACTTACTGGTTGGGATGTCGACGGCGAAAAGGACGATGGTTCGAATGCCGGGATGCTCGAGCAGATGAAGTCGAAGTTGCTACTGATCATTATCGTGTTGGTCTGCGTCCTATTCGGCGGGCTGGTCACCTATGGCCTCATCCGCTCGATGGTCGGCGATGAAGCACCGGTCGTGGTCGAGAAAGAAGAGGCGGAGATCGCCCGCGAGTCGCTGACGCTGCTGGAGCGTGATGCAATGGATGATTCGGAGAAGACGTTCGCCGCAGCTGGTGAGGTGCTCGAGAAATTTTTTGCAGCGAAGAATTTCCGGGAGCGCGCCGAGCTGGTGCGTGATTGGGAGCGCGTGGCGCCGATGATGGAGGCGTTCTACACGACCAACCCTGACGGGGTGATCGATTTTCGCCCGCCTTCGGATGGTTGGAAGATGGCGCCCTACAAGTCGTTCCTGCTCGCCCAGGTCGAGCGCGAAGATTTTTCGATGGATTCGATCGCCGTGGAGCTCCAAGATGATGGCCGCTTCCTCGTCGACTGGGAGAGTTTTGTCGGCTACTGCGAGATCCCATGGGGGGAGATCGAAGAGAGGAAATCGACATCGCCATTCCTAGTCAGGGCGAAGGCATCGGTCGGGAGCTACTTCAATTACGGATACAAAGATACCGAGTGGGCATGTATCCAACTGGAGGACGAGGGCAACACTAGTACTCTCTACGGCTATGTCCGGCACGATAGTCCAGTGTTGGATGATCTGAAGGAGGTGATGACGCCGCGCGGCACGATGCACCTCACGCTGCGGCTGGCACATCCGGGTGGCAAGAAGGCGGCGAACCAGTTTCTCGTGAAAGAGTTCGTTGCGAAGGGCTGGGTATTCTCCAATGACAGTGTGCTGAGCCCGGATCAGGAAGAATCTTCCGGAGAGTAGTTCCGCTAAACTTGGGGGGGCTGGTCGTCGCGCCTGTAGAGTATGACCCGCAGCGGGATGCGCGCCAGCATCTCATCGTCGACACTAACATCTAGAGAAAACTGCCCGGTCTTGGCGAAGGTGAGGCGCTGGAAGTTCAGGATGAGGTTGCGTGTCAGGAAGTAGGCATCGTTTGGCAGGGCGACCGCGATCTTCTCCCGGAACGGTGGCATGATCGGCTGACCGTCGTCATCGATGAAGCGTACCACGACGACGTGCTCTCCCTCGTCGCCTGGCTTGAAGCAGATGCGCAGCGCCAGTGAGCAGTGCGGGTGGATGATCGGGGTGTTCGACGAGCAGATCGTGTCGAACGTACCGAGGATACACAGCTTGCCGCTGTAGTCGGATGCGGAATCGCAGAGGGTAGCAACTTGGATTTCCATCGGCTGTTTGTCGCGGCGCCGGGGCGCTGCAGGGTGGGTCGTTAGTTGCGCCCGCGATTGAAGCGATTGAAGAACCCGCGGAGCTTCTTCTCTTTCGTCTCTTCAGGTGGCTCGGCCGGTTCGGCAGTCCCGGTTGTGGTTTCCTGCGGCTGGTTGTTGGAGGAGGACGAGCCACCACTGCGACCATCACTGCTCGCGTCGCTGGAGCGCTCGTATCCGGCGAGCAGTCCACCATCTTTCTTCTTCTGGTAGACGGCATTGAAGAAGCGGCCGGCGAGTGGGGCGGCGATGCGGCCACCACCAATCGTCTCTCCCTTGTCGCCTTCGTAGAGGACGGCGAAGGCGTATTCGGGGTTCTCGTAGGGGACGAAGCCGGCGAACCAGGCGAGGTAGCGCTTGTCCGCGGACGGCCCCCACTGCCCTGTTCCGGTCTTGCCAGCGAGCGTGACATAGTAGTTGCTGGCGGCCTTGCCGGTGCCCCAGCTGGCGTTGACGACTTTGGCCATGCCGCGGCGGATGACATCGAGCGAGTTTTTCTCGACGTTGAGCAGGTTTTTGTCCACGGCGGGGAAATGTTTCACGACTTGGTTGTTGTGGTCCTGCACCTGCATGACGAGCCGCGCCTGTGGGATGGCGCGGCCATTGGCGATGCCCGCCATCATCTGGCAGACCTGCAGCGGGGTGGCGAGCATGTCTCCTTGGCCGATCGAGGCATTGGCGAGGTGGCCACCGGAGAGATTCTTGCCACGCTCGCGCATGTTGCTCTGGCTCGGCATGAAGCCGTCCTCCTCGCCGAAGAGCTTGATGCCAGTCTTCTGCCCGTAGCCGAATCGATAGCCCATTGACGAGAGATTGTCGCCGCCGGTTTTTAAACCCGCTTTGAAGAAGAACGGGTTACACGAGCGCGCGATGGCGACGACGATGTTCATGTCGTCTTCCGCTTTTTTGTTCCAGTTACGGAATGGGCGGCTGTCGATCATCATCACTGGCGGGCAGGGGAATAGGGTCTGTTCGGTAATGGCACCGCTCTCGAGCGCAGCCAGACCGGTGATGATCTTGAAGGTCGACGCTGGCGGGTAGCTGGCGCGAAAGGCACGCGCGAACAGTGGGATCTCTGGATCGTTCTGCAGCTCGTCGAAGCGATCCTGGCTGATCGACGGGGAGAAGTCATTGGGGTCGAAGGCCGGGAAGGAGGCCATCGTCAGGATCTCGCCTGTGTTGATATTCATCACGACGAAGGCGCCACGTTTGACGCTGTTCTCGAGGATCTCCTCAGCGAGCTGCTGCATCTCGAGGTCGAGTGTGGTCACCACCGTCGAACCGGGGATTGGGCGTCTGGTGATTTCGCGGTCTAGCTCGGTGCCATCGGAACCGAACAGGTAATTGACGACTCCCGGGGTGCCCTGCAGGTCGGCATCGAAGCTGATCTCAAGGCCGTCGCGACCCTCGATCTGTGGAAATAGTGGATCGCCGCTGACCACTGGTCCGGTCGGGAGCCTGCGGGTCTTACCTGCATAGCCGACGATGTGTGCGGCGAGTTTTTTCTGCGGGTAGTGGCGCACGTAGGTGGGGAATTTGATCAGGCCCTTGTCGAGGTGTGGCTCGATGGTCTCCTCCTGCCACGGGGTGAGTGCGCTGGAGAACATCAGCGGCAACCAGCGACGGTTCTTGAAATGCTTGATGATGGCCTCATCGCTGATCTGCCAGTCTTGCGCGAGGATGCGGTTGGCGAGATCGATCCGAGTGCGGGCGTAGCTCAATACCTCACGTTCGGTCGTGTCGTCGAGGTAGGGGAGTTTGATCGCGAGGATATTGGCGACCTTGTTCTGCACCAGCGGTTGCCCCCAGCGATCGACGATCGGCCCGCGTGGTGCCGGTATGAGCATGGTGAACGAGCGCGCATCGGTGCGGGTCATCCACTCGGCCTTCAATTTGGATGCGGCTTTCTCTGGCTCCCGGGTCGGTTCATCCGGGGCCTTGCGGCTGGCGACATCCATTGGCGAGAGCCCGGGTTCGCGCTCAGGTTTAGGCTGATCCATGACTGGGCTTTTGCCGATCGGTAGGGCGCGGGGAATGTTCGCGAAGTCGGGCTCGTCAGCCTCTCTTGGGATTGGCATCGCCCGCTCATCTCTCGCGGTCCCGGCTGCGGCGATGGCACGCTCGCGTTTGAGGCGCATCGATTCCTCCTCGGCGGCGCGCCAGCGTTCTTCACGTTCTCGCTGGAGGCGCTCGAGTTCTTCGGCGGCCACTGGCTTGGCGCGTGGGATGTCCTTCTCGATCGGTAGGGCGCGTGGGATGTCGTTGATGTCGAGTGTCGATGGATCAAAATCCTCTTCCTCGGCGGGCATGATCCGCTCGGGCTCCACCACCTCCTCGCGATCATTTTCTTCGATCGGGGTGGCTTTAGGCACGATCGGTCCATCTTCGACCCGATCCTGCGCGAAGAGGGAAAACGCGATGGAGAGCAGGCCAAGAGTGCCAGCGACAGAGAGAAAGTTGGGCATTGAGGACAAGATTCCTTAGGTTGTTTGACAAATCAAGGGGATTGGGCGCGATTCGACCCCCACTGATACGCGCTCGAACCCCTAAATCTTAGCGTTTTTTTGCGCCGACTTGGCCAATCGGAAGCTGCGGCGGCGACTGCTGATTGCATCGGCGCGTATTTGTCGGAACGTCGCGGATGCGACAAATCATAGGCCTAGTAGTCGGACTCATCGTCGGGATTGTCGGGGCGATTCTGTTCACACAGAGTTTGCCGCCGGAGGAGGGGTCGGTGGAAGGGAAATTGGAGCGGACGGAATTCGAACTCAATAAGGCGCAGGCGGAGGTCGCTGCGCTGCGTGCCGAAGGCAAGACCGGCCGGCCGCGGAGGACGACGCGCGATGGCCTGCGCTCGATTGCCGAGGACATCCGGGCGGGTCGTGATGTGGACTTGGACGATGTGTTCCGGGCGGCGCAGCCGTTCATGCGTGACATGGCGCCGCTGTTCGACCGCATCCGGGTGCGCGAGCAGAAGGGGCACTTTGATACGCTGGCGGGCGAGTGGACGCGCGAGTATGATCTGGATCGCAAACAGCAGCGCGCGCTCGAGACCTGGCTCGAGGCGAAGGCGGAGGAGAACGCTGAAGCCTTTTCAAAAGTGGTGGGGCGCGAGGATGCGACCTTCGAGGACATGGTGCGTGCGACCCAGGGGTTTGAGGACAACGTCGAGGGGCTCGAGGCGTTCATGGGAGGCGTTCTGGAAGGTGATACCCTGGCGAGCTTCAAACAGGATCGCATGCTCGAGCGCGTCGACCGGGTGCAGCAGGATGCTGACCGGAGAGTGGAGCGGCTCGACCGGATCGTCGAGTTGGACGAGGGGCAGAAAGACCAAGTGTTCTCGCTGATGGCGCGCAGCTCGGAGCACTTCGATGCGTCGATGCGTTTTGAGGGGCTGGATGGCGAGACTGGCCAGCTGCCTCCAGGTCAAGCCCGGGCGGATGCGGTGATGAGGGTGTTGCGGCCAGAGCAGGTGCAGGTCTACGAGACTCACCGGC
>JBLHKE010000282.1:0-9363 GCA_047619485.1 Verrucomicrobiales bacterium
GAATGGGGCTTGTTGGTGATCAAATTCCAACGAGCCAAAGGAGCGCTACTAAAGCTCAAGTTCTAAGCTCCGCCATCTATTTCAGATCCAGCAAAGGGCAAACCTCTAAAGAATGCAGCCCAATTCGCCACAAGAAATGGGCGCAAGAGGAGTGAAATGAATACTTCCGCTTGCTTAATTATCATAATTATAATAAATTTGTTTTATTATCACAATAACCTAGCACCCTTCTAAATCTAAATTTAATGGCAAAAGTAGTCGCACCAGAAGGCTTCGCCCTCGAACTCGATGCTGAACGCATGACCTTCGGTCATAGCACGGAAGTCGAAGTCCCCCTGATGCCTGAGCTGGGCATCGCCGAGCGACACTTTACCATCGTGCGCTTTGGGCAAAAACACTTTATCGAGCATGACGCCGACCGGCAAGCGTCGACCAAGGTCAATGGGCAAAAAATTACCAAACACCCCCTCGAAGACGGGGACGAGATCTCGGCAGGTGATCTGATTCTAACATTCAGCGCCGATGAGGAAGGAGCTGGACGGGGCGAAGAAAACAAGATGCCCGAGGCGAAGCTATCGCAAGAGTTCGAAAAGATGATCGCGGGCGACGACGCCCACGTCAGTGAGGAAGCGAAAACCGAGTTCGTGGAGAAGCCCCCGCTATTCGACTCGCCCGCAGCCTCGGCCTCCGAACTACCTCCACCACTTCCACCCGTAGCAGAAGTCACGACTGAGCTTCCCGCCGCACCAACTCCACCAAAAGAGCCAACCACGCCATCGGTGGACGCAGTTTCAATGGTGGGTGAACTGCCACCAGTCCCCCCCCCTCAGATCCCAGAAACGCCAGCTCCAACCAATGCCCGTGAGGAGGCTCCGGTCGCTCCTACTGAGGCCGAACTACCACCAGCGATTCCTACCGCACCGCCAGAGGAGCAACCGTCGATCCTGACTCCATCCAAACCCGAGGCCAGCAACGAGGTTCCAGCACTTCCCGTTCCCGTCTTGGTTCCGCCAGCCCCTGCTCCTCCAATCTCCACGGAACGACCAAGCTCGGCTGCGGCTGTAATTGCATCGCCCACGACTGAAATTCCCGGGCCTCCTGCGCAGCCGCAACCAACACCAAGCATCACGCAGCCATCTTCCCCTGTCGCCGAGTTGCCAGGCCGAGTTCAATCGGAAGAATCACCGCCGTCGCCCGAAGCGCTTCCGATCGATTCTCCCACGCCCCCGGCAGCTCCGGCCGAACCAAAGCCTCTCGCGCCCACTGAGCCTCAGCGCCAAGTCGGGCCGATGCCGACTAAGCCACCAGCGGCTCAGATGCCACCGCTCGTCACCCCGATCGATGAGCCACAGGCAATCGCTCACCGCAAGCCAGGCTCCAGCACACAGCGGATCAATCTAGCCTCAGCCATCTCGTCGGCGCTCACCCCAAAAGCCCCGGTCACTAATGCAGAGCCTAACATTGCCCCGCCGAGCACCGTCGAGAGAATCGAAGCGAAAGCTGCCAAACAGGTCGAAGCGCCAAGACCACCGAATTCCACCATGGCACCGACCTCCACCGACATCCCCGGACCGCCCGCCGGGATGATGAGCGTGCCTCCGTCTCCGCCGAGTTCGATTTCACCCCCTCCTGCGCAACCTTCATCGAGCAGTACCATCCCTGCACATCCCAGCCAGATGGTATCGCCGTCTGCCCCTTCCGAAACGATCGTGCCGACAGCCTCGCCGACCAAACCTCCAACGAGCGCATCGGCGATCGTCGCCCCATCCAGTGTTCAGTCGACTGAGCTGCCTCCCCTGCCTCCCCCTACAGAATTAGCGCCCGAAGCTTTGGGAACCACACCACCGCAGCCGGCACAAGCCTCCCCTTCTTCAAAACGTTCTCAGAAGAAGGCAGCCAAAACCATCAAGCCGGCAAAACGCAAGCGCCCGCGGAAACCGCTTTTTCCATTCTTCCGCATCTTCGTCCCCGGGCTGCTAACGCTCAGCCTCCTGGCAGGCGGTGCCTATTACGCATGGGAGAACCACTTCAAGCCCGAGAAGAAAGCACGCGAGTTCGTCTACGAAGATCGCGATTCAGATACCTTCCCCACAGCTGACATCGTCGCCCAAAACGTGTTGAAGTATTTACCGAATGATGCCGAGAAGGGTGTGTATATCGATGTCCGGAATTGCTACAGCCTCTGGTCCGCAATGATGAATCCGGACGACACCCCGATCTACAATCCGGTCGACGATTTCATCTTCGAATCGAGCGGTCTCCCACTGGCGGAGCTCGACTACGTCTGCTTGGGTGGCGACGCCGAAATCAAGAAATTCGTCGCCGTCATCGGGTTCCACAGCGACCTGAATCCCGCAGAGCTTTTCAGCGGCGTCGAGCGCACCGGTTCACGGCTCGTCCGCGTCGAGACGATCGGCGAGATCCCACTGCGGGTTTTAGAACGCGACGGTCGCGAACTCGAACTCGTCCTCATCGATCAGCGCACGGTTTTAGTGACCAGCGCCGGCATGATGCGTCCGGCACTCGTGGCCAGCAAACGCAGCACGATGAGCCTCAGCCCGATCTCGATCTCGCTCGGGAAATTCATCTCGGACGGTGCTTCGTTCGCCATAAGTGGCAAGCCATCAGCAATCGATATCGTCCCCACTTTCGAGTCGTTCGGCTGCCCGGTTAGCCCGGAGCTGCTAACACAGATCAACGAGATGGAAACGGTCTCGCTCTCAGTGAGGGCGACAACGGACATCCAAGCCTCTCTCAGTTTCACCGCCAAGACCCCGGAGCGGGCAGCACAGATGACCCCTTCTGGCACCGTCTGGCTCGCCACCGCCCCACAGGGCATCCGCGATGTGTTCCGCGACAACTTCCCCGCAGTTCCGCTGCCAGCCACCGTCAACCGCACCCTCGAAAGCGCCGAGTGGGCGACGGCTCACAAGGTCAACCGCATCCGGCTGAGCCTCTCACGCCGCGACCTGTTCAGGATCGTTAAGAAGTTCCAGGCGATGAAACCACCCGACGACAGCGATGCCAAACTAATCCGCAACAAAGCCGAGAATTTCGCCAGCGTTTTCGCATCAGCGGTGGGTGCTTACAACCTGGATCTCCCCAAAGCAGGCAGTGTCGAGAAGGCCATGGAAATGCTGATCGAGGGTGTTCGTGGACGTGAGGGTTTGGAGGGTGTCGAATTCCGCGTCCTCTACGAGCCGAGCCAGGTCGAGCTCGATGCGATCGCACGCCATCTCATCTGGGACAACGGCAAGCTGATCCTCAGGGACAATAGCGCCACCAATGGCAACAGCCGGCAGCGCATCGATGATGAGATCGCGCCTCGGGAACCGATCAGACAGGAGCAGCGCACCGCGTTTCGTCTAGCCCATATGGAACTAGTTTAAGGTATTGTCAGGAAATACGTCACACAAGATGCGCAGGAATTTTGGCCAGAATAACCAGCAGATTGTAGGCGTTATTTACTGACACGCCCTAAGGAAAAAGGAGGTGCCGAGCAGAGTTCTAGATCGATGATCCGTGGACTGTGCTTCGGTCGGGGCACCTGCTCCAGAATTGCCGAGGCGGCTGCTCAAACTCGTGCCATTCGGCCTAGCCCGGATTCGCCACCGATCGCCACCGGATTAATCTGCGACGGGAACGGCTTTCTCCTTCTCCTGGCGCGTGTAGTTCGGGTAATTCTCTGCCAAGGTCTTGCGCACCTCATCAGCGCGGTCGTCATTTCCAAGCATCTCATGCGCGAGGATCGTCTTGTCGAGCGCCACTGGCGTGATGGCCGCATCGACGAAGACATAGCTCGGTCGGATCAGGCGCTTCACAGCGATATCGTATTCTTTCCGCCCCAGCGCCACGTCCCCCCAGGCAAGACAGAGTTCGGCGTTCACCCGTCCCTGCGGCTGTAGTTGCAGGGCCTCCTCGATTGTCGCGTCAGCGTCCTCGAATGACTTTAGACCGATCAACGCGTGCCCCTTCTCCAGCAAGACCTTCGCCCGATTGATCGCCGGCTGATTGCTCTGAAGATAAAAATCGAATGCCGCGATCGCTCGCTTGTAGCTCTTCGTTTTCAAACGCGCCAGTCCGAGCTGCTTCCAAATGATCGGGCGTGTCGACTCCGGGTTCTCCGGTGTGCTGGAGCGTGTCATGTAGGTATCGGCACTAGGGAAATCGCCTGCTTCAAAAAGCTTCACCCCGAGCCAGGAATACACCTGTGAGGGGACGACGACCTTCGAACCGTCTTTGACCTCATCGATTTCAGTGCGCACCGCCTTCACATCGCGCAGCGAGTAGCTGGCGAGGATGATCCGCATCGTCGCGCGATCGTAGTAAGATTCTGGATCGAGGTCGCGCGAGCCCTTCAGCGAACCAACCGCCTCCTTGAACTTCTGCTCTTCAAAATATCCCCAGCCAGTCCAGAACAGAGCCTCCGGCTTCGCCTTCGTCTCAGGAAACTTCTGCATCAACGAGGAATAGGCGTCAATCATCCCCTTGTAGTCGCGCTGCTGCCCCTTGATCAGGGCGGTCTGCTGGTAGGCGAGTTCCAGCGGCGCCGATTCCTGATAGTCGCGGATGATGTGTTCCAGATCTTTCAGCGCAGATGGAAAATCCTCCGCCGCGCGGTAGCTCAAGGCGCGTTTCGCCAAGGCAGTGGGCACGCGCGAATCCTCTTGGTAGCGGTCGAGAAACTGGGTGAAAAGGCGCACAGCCTGCGCGTGACTGCCGTTCTCACTGAACGACCACGCCCCCTTGTAGAGAGCCGAGGCACGCACTTTCTCCGGGATCTTGTCGACGTCGATCCGCCCGTAGGCTGTCGCGGCGGCACCATAGGAACCATCAGCAAATAGCGACTCCGCCTTCATCAGGTTGGCCATGTCGAAATATTTGTGCCCCTGGTGACGCCCCTCGTAGCGAGTGACGAAGTGATCGACGAAGCTCGGCAGGTTGGGATTCTTCGCAGTGAGAAAACAGAAGAGCTTGCGATAGGCTCCCTCGAATGCCTCCTCGCTGGCAGGGAAGCGATCCTCCAGCACGAGGTAGACGTCGATCGCGCTAGCAAAGCGCTTCAACTCACGGTAGGCCTTGCCAACCATCAGCAGCATGTTCGGCTCCAGCACCACCGGCACGGCGAAACTCCCCTTCTTATAAATCTCGACCACCTTCTCGTAATTCTCCTCCTCGGTGAAGGTACGGATCAACTGGTACTGCGCGTCCGGCTTCCAATCGTCGCCACCTTTCAATTCCATCGCCTGCTCGAAGAAAGCTTTCGCATCGTCCGGCTTCTTCAGCTTGCTACTGAGCATCCCTGACATCACCAGCGCCTCGGCCTTGTAGTCCGCGCTGAGAGCCCGCCTGGCCAACTCTGAGAACGCAGCCAGAGCCGCCTCATTGTTCTTCGCCTCAGCCTGCATGCGCCCGATGGCGAGGAGCGATTCGAGCCGGTACTTGTTCTCACCCTCGATGTCTGCGATCTGCTGGAATACCTCGATACTCGCTTTGGTATCCTCCGCCAACTTCAGTGAACGGGCTCGATAGTAGCCTGCCGATAGCTGAATTTCTTTTTTCGGTGAGCTCTGGGCGATTGCAAAATAGGGCGCGGCAGATTTGAACTCCTTGCGGTTGTAGTGGAGCGAGGCCAACCGATAAGCGGCTGGTGCCACGTACTGGCTGCCTCCGATCACCAAGTTTTTCAGGTAGGTCTTCTCGGCCTCGGCCACCCGATTTTCCTTCAGCAATGACTCGCCGAGGCGGTAGAGCGCGACGTCCACCGATTTTCCTTTCGGGAATTTGCTCAGGTAGTTCCCATACTCGGTGACCGCCATGTCATAATATTTCTTCGCATAGACGAGGTTGGCGTAGTCGATCGCATTCTTCTCAGCATCCGGGCGAATCAGGGGAACATCCGGATCGCCGGTCGTGACCGGGTTCGGGTTGGCAGGCACCGCCTTCGGAGGGTTCACCGGGACAGCCTTCGGCACATCTTGGGCTGGCGCGTGGAAAGGTGCCAACACCAGCAGCGCAACCGCTAGAGCACGGCAGCTGACAGACTTTGGGAGAGGTCGCATGACAGTGTGGAAAGAGAGAATGGAAAACTGGAAGAGACTACGGAGCAGCGCCGGCTTTGGGCGGAGCAGCGCCCGCTTTGGGAGGCTGGATCGTCGCGAACGCCACGTTCCAGATCCCCGCTTTTTGGCAAACATTGAGCACGGAGACGATGTGGTCAAACGCCGTCTCCTTGTCGCCGCGTAAAATCACCGCCTGATCCTTGTATTCGCGCGCTACCTGCGAAAGCGTCGCCATCAGCTCATCTTCGCTGTTGACCTTCCCCTCTACAAAGATCGAGCCATCCTTCTTCACATTGACGATGATCTCACCGACCGTGCGCTTCGGCGATTTCCCCTCAGCGGCAGCCGGCACCGAGATGTCGATCTCGGTCTCGAATCGCGCGTAGCTCCAAGTCACGATGAAAAAGATGAGCAACAGAAACACGATGTCGATCATCGGAGCAAACTGCATCTCCGTGCGCTCGAGTGGTTCGTTCTTGAATTTCATCGTCTAGCTAAGCCCATCCTTTCAAGCGCCGGGATTCCCGGAGGCCACGCCAGCTTTGTTTGGATCGGCCGGCCTGCCGCTGGCACGCGCCGCGGCCGCCCGCGAAGAAGCCCGCTTGTACTGCGACGCCAACAAGGCCATGATGTGGGTCGTCGCCGCCTCCAGCTCAGCAGTGAGCCCCTGCACGCGACCACGGAAAATCGAATAGAACATCAGCGCGGGGATCCCGACCACCAAGCCACCGGCCGTCGTCAAAAGCGCGAGCGAGATCTCGCTCGCCAGGCCCATCTGTTTCACTCCAGCGATCTGGTCCTGGGAAATCTTATCGAACGCACCAATCATGCCGAACACCGTGCCGAGCAGACCGATCATCGGGGCGATCGCGCCAATATCCGACAGGTAAGATATCCGTTGCCTGAGGAACCCAACCTGCCGAGAGCCCTCCGCCTCGGTCACCTCACGCACCTCTTCAAAGGTAGCCGTCGGGTTTTTCGTCGCAAAATCCAAGGTCTTCGCGGTGACCCGCGAGATCGATTCATTCTGCCGATTGCACACGGCGAGCAGGCCGAGGTAGTCCTGCTTGCGGATGAGGCTGTCGGCCGCCTTCATGAAGCGATCGCTCACCACCGCGCCGCGACGGATCGTGAGAAAATAGAAGATCACCAAGAACACAGTGAGGATCGAAAGCGCGCCCAACGGGTACTTGAAAAAGCGCATTTGTTCAATCATCTCAGAGAGGCTGACCGGCTCCGGGGCAGGAGCCTCAGGCTTACCGACCACCGGCGTCTGAGCGACCGCAGAAACCAGCAAGAAATTCATGCCGAGCAAGATTGCCGTAAAAATTCTGATCATAATGGAGAGAAGCGAGGGAACGAATCAGCATCCTAGCGCCCAAACGGCAGCTTTCAAATACCAGCTTGCAAATTCCCCTGAATTCTAAGAAACGCAAAACGAATCGACAAAGCACAATCCTCCCTCCAATACGGCGCGCGAGCCTCGATTCTTTCGGCAAAATGTGCCGATCCCGGCCTAACGCTCGAGAATTTCCACCTCGTAGCCGTCCGGATCGGTCACAAAGGCCATCTTCTGTGCACCCTCTGCCGAGAATTTCTCCTTCCAGCCCGCCGGCCAGACCTCTATCCCGTCGCCCTCCAACTTGCCGCAATATGCAATGATGTCGTCGACCCCAACACAAGTGTGCATCAGATCCTCAGGGAATTTCACCTCGAAATCCGGCGAGTAGCAGAGTTCCAAAAAGTGATCATTGCCCTCCAGCTCAAGGAATGCCAGCTGGTTGCCGGCAGGTGATTTGTCCGTGCGCCGGACGCACTCGAATCCCACTTTTTCGTAGAAGGCAATGGTCTTGTCGAGGTCGCTCACCCGGATGCGTGTGTGTAGAAATCTGATCATCAACCACCTTCCCGCCTGCAAAATCGATTTGCAAATCGAATCCCAGTCCACGAACAACTCCCATGAGCCATCTCTCCAACTACACCTGGACTACCAGCTTCCGCGAACTCTACGACCGATGTGTCGAGACCTACCGCAGCGGCAATACCGACTACAACAGCTACTACTCGGAGGATGACATCGCCTTCCTCAAATCCATCGGCTACAAGCCGCGCGAGTTTTTCGACTTCATCGAAGATTACTGTGACGAGTCCGTGCCGACCCCGGACGACGCCCTACTCATCGCCGCCGTGCGACGGGACTACCTCGATGTGATCCAGAATGGCAAGCACAGCCCCGAATTCATCCCGAACGGTGAACTACCGGCCAGGGATGACGAACTCGACGGTCATCGCTGGCTTCCACGCATCCTCATCAAAGCCCGCGCCAAACTCGCGGGCGAACTCGATCCAGACACGATGTATAGCTGCGGCGGCGATCGCGCCTTCTTGAAAAACCACGACATCCACCCCGCCGACTTCCTGCGCACCGTGTGGGCAGCTGACGGCGACGACCAGAAAATCGTCGACCACCTCGGGTAGTTCCTACCGACCCCGCCCCCGACGACGATCATGCTCGACGAAAACGCACTCCTCGCCGCCGCCAGACGCGGCGAGGAGCGCGCGTGCAAACAACTCGTCGACCAGCTCTACCCACAAGTCATCGCGATCGTCCGCAACCACCTGCCCAACTCAGAAGAGGAGCAAGACCTCGCCCAAGAGATCTTCATGAAGGTCTTCACCAAGCTCGGCCAATTCGATGGCCGTAGCCCCCTCGAGCACTGGGTCTCGCGGGTCGCCCTCAACACCTGCTACGACAGCCTGCGCAGCCAGCGGCGCCGCAGCCGGGTGGTGAGCTACACCGACCTAGACATTGATGAAGTCACCTTCCTCGAACGCGCCCTCCAGGATCAACCTGCTGAATCTTCACCGGAGTCGGCCAACGAACTCATCGAGAAACTCCTCCAGACCCTCAACCCACGCGAGCAGATGGCCATCCGCCTGCTCGACCTCGAGGAACACAGCGTGCAGGAAGTTTGCGACCTCACCGGTTGGGGTGCATCCAAAGTAAAAGTGACAGCGATGCGCGCCCGCCGTAAACTCAGCAAAGCCCTCGAACGCCTAGAGAAAGACCACTCAGAATGAGCAACCGCAGCCCCGAGCCACCAGAAAATTGGCAACGCGTCGTCTCGGCCGCCAAGGCGACCTCTTCGCAGAAATCGTCCGACGCCCCCGCGCGACCGCCAACGGAGTTCAGCCACAACCTGCTCGGCCGCGTGCGGGCTTTCCACGCCTCGCTAGCCGCGTGGCAGCGCTGGTCGCTGCTCGCAGGGCTGGTATCGATCCTCCTCTTCGTCGCCTCATT